>DATHCS010000388.1:0-3498 GCA_035319405.1 Candidatus Dormiibacterota bacterium
CTCGACGCGGTCTCGGCGGAGCGCACGCGACCACGTGACCGGGACGCGGCCACGAACGCGCAGTGTAGCAGCGCCCGCTTCAGAGTGTCAACGACGGCGCGCCCTGGCGGGCCGGCCGAGCCGGCCCTGGACCGGCGGCTCAGGCGTCCTCGGGTGCCACCGGCTCCTCGTCCTCGTCGTCCTGGGCGAGGATCTCGGCGTCGGTCGGACCGGCATCGCCGTCGAGGAACGGGTTGGACCCGTCCTCGTCCTCGCCTTCGTCCCCGGCCAACGCCTCGGCCAGCAGCGGGTTGAACTCCTCGCTGGACGGGACGGCCTCGCGGGCCTCCTCGAGCAGCGGGTTGTACTCCTCGCCGAAGCCCTCGGGCAGCTCGCCGCCGGCCAGCGCCTCGGCGGCACGGCGGCGCTCCTCCTCGCGGCGGGCGGCCACGGCCGCCGGCGCGCCCGTCCCTGCCGGGATGAGCTTGCCGATGATGACGTTCTCCTTGAGCCCCAGCAGGCGGTCCTTGGAACCGTTGATGGCGGCCTCGGTGAGCACCCGCGTGGTCTCCTGGAAGGAGGCCGCGGCGAGGAAGCTGCTGGTGTTGAGGGAGGCCTTGGTCACCCCCAGCAGGACGGTCTCGGCCGTGGCCGGCTCGCCGCCCTCCGCCAGCACCTGGTTGTTGATCTCTTCGAAGTCGAAGCGATCGATCAGCTCGAAGGGCAGCTGCTCGCTGTCGCCCGGCTGGTCCACGCGCACCTTGCGCAGCATCTGGCGCACGATGATCTCGATGTGCTTGTCGTTGATCGTCACGCCCTGGCTGCGGTAGACCTTCTGGACCTCCTTGACCAGGTAGCGCTGGACGGCGTCGCGGCCGCGCGTCTCCAGGTACTCCTGGGGATTGATCGGCCCGTCGGTGATGGGATCGCCGGCACGGACGTCCTGCCCGTTCTCGACGCGCAGCTTGGCGTTGTGGGGGATCTGGTACTCCCGCTCGACGACGTCCTCGCTGCGCACCTGCAGCTGCTTGCCGTTCTTGACCAGCACGCCCTTCACGGGGCTGCGCAGCTCCTCGGCACCGTCCTTGCCCGGCGCGCGGGCGATGACCTGGTCGAGCTCGACACTGTCGCCAGGCGCCATCAGCAGCTCCTGGCCCTTGGCCAGCTCGACAGGCGTGTCGTACGCCTCGCGGCTGGTGACCTTGACCCGCCGGGCGCCGTTCTCGCCCTGGATGATCTCGACCGCACCGTCGATATGGCTGATCTCGGCCTTGCCCTTCGGCACCCGGGCCTCGAAGAGCTCCTCCACGCGCGGGAGGCCCGCGGTGATGTCGAGGCCGGCCACGCCGCCGGTGTGGAAGGTCCGCATGGTGAGCTGGGTGCCCGGCTCACCGATCGACTGGGCGGCGATGATGCCCACCGCCTCCCCTGCCCCGACCAGCTCGCCGGTGGCCAGGTTGCGCCCGTAGCAGGCACGGCAGACGCCGTAGCGTGAGGCGCAGGTGAGCGGTGAGCGCACCAGCACCCCGGCCACGCCGGCCTCCTGGACCAGGTGGGCCAGCGCCTCGTCGATCATCACGTTCCGCTCGACCAGCGTGGCGCCGGTGGCCGGATCGCTGACGGGGGCGGCGGCCAGGCGGCCCACCAGGCGGCGCTGGAAGGCGTCGGGCTCAGAGCCGGCGAACTCGGTCGTCTCGTCGCGGGTGATCCAGGTGCCCTCCTCGGTGCCGCAGTCGTCGTCGCGCGTGATGACGTCCTGCGCCACGTCCACGAGGCGGCGCGTGAGGTACCCCGAGTCGGCCGTGCGCAGGGCGGTGTCGGCCAGGCCCTTGCGCGCACCGTGCGTCGAGATGAAGTACTCGAGGACGGTCATGCCCTCGCGGAAGTTGCTGCGCACCGGCACGTCGATGATCCGGCCCGACGGGTCGGCCATCAGGCCGCGCATGCCGCCCAGCTGGCCGATGTTGCCCTTGTTGCCGCGGGCTCCCGAGCGGGTCATCATCGTCAGCGGCCCGAGCGGGTCGAGGGCGTCCATCATCTCGTTGGAGATGTCCTGCGTGGTGCGCTGCCAGATCTGCACGACCTGCTCGTAGCGCTCGTCCTCGGTGATCAGGCCGCGCTGGAACTGGCGGTCGATGTCGGCCACGTCGCCGTCGGCCTTGGCCAGCAGCTCGCGCTTGTGGGGCGGCACGTTGATGTCGCTGATGGAGATGGTCACGCCGCCGCGCGTGGCGTAGGTGAAGCCGATGCTCTTGATGCCGTCCACGAGGTGGGCGGTGGCGATCGGCCCCAGCTCGCGGTAGCAGCGCCCGATGAGGTCGCCCAGCTCGGAGCGGGTCATCGTCTTGCGCGCGAACCGTAGCTGCGGCGGCAGGACCTGATTGAAGAGGACCTGGCCGACGGTCGTGCGCACCTGCACGCGCACGGTGCGCCCGGCTGCCTCGTCCTCGGCGTCCTCGATGGGCTCCCAGTCCTCGACCTCGACCTCGATCGGGTCGTGCAGGCCGAGCTTGCGGCCGCCGGGCTGGATGCGCCCGATCTGGTAGCCCAGGATGGCGTCCTGCTCCGAGGCGAAGGTGAGCACCGGCCCTTCCGGCTCCTCCTCCGGCTTGAGGGTCAGGTAGTAGCACCCCAGGACCATGTCCTGCGTGGGCGAGACGATGGGGTTGCCGTTGGCCGGCGAGAGCAGGTTTGCCGTGGACAGCATCATCCGCCGGGCCTCGTCCTGGGCCGCCGAGGACAGCGGCACGTGGACGGCCATCTGGTCGCCGTCGAAGTCGGCGTTGAAGGCGGTGCAGACCAGCGGGTGGATCTGGATGGCCGAGCCCTCGACGAGGACCGGCATGAACGCCTGGATGCCCAGGCGGTGCAGCGTCGGTGCGCGGTTCAGGAGCACGGGGTGGTCCTTGATGACCTCCTCGAGCACGTCCCAGACCTCGGGCCGCACGCGCTCCACGATGCGCTTTGCGCTCTTGATGTTGTGGGCGAAGCCCTTCTCCACGAGCTGGCGCATGACGAACGGCTTGAACAGCTCGAGCGCCATCTTCTTGGGCAGACCGCACTGGTGCAGGCGCAGCTCGGGCCCGACCACGATGACCGAACGACCCGAGTAGTCGACCCGCTTGCCCAGCAGGTTCTGGCGGAAGCGGCCCTGCTTGCCCTTGAGCATGTCGGAGAGGCTCTTCAGTCGGTGGTTGCCCGTACCGGCGATGGCCCGGCCGCGTCGCCCGTTGTCGATGAGGGCGTCGCAGGCTTCCTGGAGCATGCGCTTCTCGTTGCGGATGATGATCTCGGGGGCGCCCAGCTCGAGCAGCCGCTTGAGGCGGTTGTTGCGGTTGATGACGCGCCGGTAGAGGTCGTTCAGGTCGGAGGTGGCGAAGCGGCCGCCGTCGAGCGGGACCAGCGGGCGCAGATCGGGCGGGATGACCGGGATGACTTCCAGCATCATCCAGTCCGGCTTGTTGGTGGACTCGCGGAAGGCGTCGACGACCTTCAGCCGCTTCGCGATCTTCTTCCGCT
>DATHCS010000389.1:0-2381 GCA_035319405.1 Candidatus Dormiibacterota bacterium
GGCTCTTGTTGAAGCCGAAGCTGGCGAACGCGGCGGCCTGGCGATACAGCTCCTCCGCCTGCTCCCGGGTGAGATGGCTCTCATCGATGCACCCGTCCACGAACCGGGCGTGGAGCTTCTCCATCTCCCGGCTCGAGCGCCAGGTGCCCATGGCCCGCCGGAAGCCGTCCGACTCGGCCGGGCTGAAGCCGGCCACGTCGATGGCGATCTTCATGACCTGTTCCTGGTAGAGGATCACCCCCAGGGTTTCGGCCAGGATGGGCTCGAGCGAGGGGTGGAGGTAGCTGACCGGCTCGAGGCCCTGGCGACGGCGCAGGTAGGGGTGGACGGCGTTGCCCTGGATGGGACCGGGCCGGATGATCGCCACCTCGACGACCAGGTCGTCGAGCGTCCGGGGCCGCGAGCGAGGAAGGGTCTGCATCTGGGCCCGCGACTCGATCTGGAAGACCCCGACCGTGTCGGCCGCCTGGATCATGGCGAAGACCTCCGGCAGGTCCTCCGGCAGGCGGTCGAGGTCGACCACCACGGCACAATCGACGGCGATGTCGCGCAGGGCATCGTCGATGGCCGAGAGCATGCGCAGCCCGAGCAGGTCGAGCTTGATCAGCTTGAGCGTCTCGACGTCGCGCTTGTCGTACTGGACCACGACCCGGCCCGGCATGGTCGCCCGTTCGAGCGGGGCGATGTCCACCAACGGGGCGCGGGTCACCAGCATTCCCCCGGTGTGGATGCTGAGGTGGCGGGGGAAGCCGTCGATGCGGGCGCACAGCTCGAGCCAGCGCTCCCAGGGCGAGAGGCCCGCCGTGGAGCCGCCGCGCGGCATCGGCCGCGGTTCGGGCGCCACGCGCGCCACGCTCGAGTGCGGTTCCAGCCGCTGCAGCCCCGAAGGGCCGGCGCCGCGGGGCTCGGGCGGGGGGTCCCAGCGCGCCGGCCGCCCCAGGCGATCTCGTGCCCGACCGGCCGGTTCCGTGGCGCGTGGGCCGTCGATGCGCCGCTCGGCTGGCAGCAGCACCCCCGTTTCAGGGTCGAGGCGCCGTCCACCGATCCGCCCCGCAGGTTCCGCTTCCAGCCAGCGGGTCGGCGCCAGCTCTCGTCCCGCCCGGAGCCAGGCCACGCTCGCGGGAGAGTCGCCCGGACCACCCTCGTCGTCGCCGGGCACGCCTCGGCCGCTCCCCAGCTGCCCCATGCCGTCCACCAGGCCGCGCGCCCGGGCGCGGGCCGCACTGGCCAGGGGGCCTGCCTCGGGGACGCGGAAGAACTCGGCGAAGCCGCCGTCCGCCTCCAGGTCGCGCCGCACCATCACCGAGTCGTAGGTCTCGAGCGCCTTGGCCACGCGGTCCACGAGCGGCCGCGGGAAGCCCAGGGCATAGCCAACCTCGCGCACCGCCGAGCGGGCGCGGTAGGTGACCACGTTGCAGACCATGCCCGTGTGGGCCTCGCCGTAGCGCTCGTAGACGTACTGGATGACCTCCTCGCGGCGCGACGAGGCGAAGTCGATGTCCACGTCCGGATAGGCCGTGCGGCCCTCGTTGATGAACCGCTCGAAGAGCAGCCGGTGGCGCAGCGGATCGACGCGCGTGATGCCCAGCACGTAGGCCACGATCGAGTCGCCCGCGCTGCCCCGCCCCTGGGCCGGGATATGACGCTCCCGGGCGAAGCGCATGAGATCCCAGCAGATCAGGAAGAACTCGGCCAGCCCGGTGCGCTCGATGACTTCCAGCTCGTGGGCCAGCTGCTTGAGCACCGGCGGCGTGATGGGGTGGTAGCGCCGCCGCGCGCCTTCGTGGCAGAGGCGCTCGAGGGTGCTGAAGGGCGTCTCGCCGTCGGGCACGGGGAAGCCCGGGAAGCGGTAGCGCTCGAAGCCCAGCTCGACCCGACAGCGCGCGCCCAGCTCGCCCGCCGTGCGCAACCCCTCATGCCACGCCCGTTCGACCCGCCCGGCGACCCGCCCTCCGGTCCCCAGGCCGGGTGGCAGCGCCGCCAGCTCGGCCCCCGACTTGAGGTGGTACTCCCCGTTGGGCCGCCGCAGGTGGGCGCTCTCGTCGAGGCTCCGTCCGTGACGGATGGCGACCAGCACGTCCTGCAGCTCGCGGTCCGCGGGGCGTGCGTAGTGGACGTCGTTGGTGACGACCAGCGGCAGCCCGAGCTGCTCGGCCAGGGCGACCGTCTCGTCCAGCAGCAGGTCGTCGTCGGGCAGGAGGTGGTGCTGCAGCTCGAGGTAGAAGCCGCCGGGCGTGTCGGAGCCACCGGGCGCGCCGAGGCCATCCGCCGCGCCGAACAGCCGGGCGTAGTGCCGCGCGACCGCCGCCGCACCCTCCCGGTCGCCCGCCAGCAGGCGCCGGGCCAGCTCGGAATGGCGGCAGCCCGAGAAGGCTACGAGG
>DATHCS010000390.1:0-5155 GCA_035319405.1 Candidatus Dormiibacterota bacterium
CGGCAGGATCACCAGGGCCACGACCGTGACCGCGACGAAGGCCAGCAGCAGCGCGTTGACGTCTGCGAAGACCACGCCAAGGGCCACCACGGTGCCCAGGTCGGTCACGAAACAGGCGGCCAGGATCAGCTTGCCGATCTCTTCGTTCGCCAGCCCAGACTCGATCATCACGGCATAGACGACGGCGACGGAGGTCGTGGAGAGGGCGATGCCCGCGATCTCGGACGAGGCGAGGCTCCAGCCCACAACGAAGTAGGCGACGAGGAAGGCGGCGATGGCCGGGAGCGCGAAGGACACCAGGCCGATCGAGAGGCTCTTGCGGAAGTGACGTCGCAGGGAGGCAGGGTCGATCTCGGCCCCCGCCAGGAAGGTCAGCAGGATGGCACCGAAGCCAGCCAGGAAGTCGATCCAGGCGTTCGTCTGGAAGCCCAGCACGTTGCCGCCCATGATCCCGAGGCCGATCTCCAGGAGCGCGACGGAGACGCCGAGACGGATCGAGGCCAGGCTCGCCAGCAGGGCCAGGCCGATCCAGGCCGCGGCGATGAGGTAGACGTTGTCCACGGCGAACCTCCGTTCCCCAGGGACCGCGAGGCCCCTGCCTGCACCTGCAAACAGGGGCCATCAGCCCGGAACGGGCGGTTCAGACGCGCTGCGCCTCGGCGGACACCATCGCCGTGCTGCGCAGCCTAGGAATCGCGCGGCCGGCCGTCAAACGCGGCCGAGAGCTCCGGCGGGCTGGCGAATCAGGTCGGGCGGTTGGCGCCGGGCTCGCGCTCCTCGGCCGCCCAGTGGATGCCCCACCGGTCGAGCGCGTCGAGGTAGGGCTTGGCGTCGAACGATTCAGGGCCCAGCACGCCGGCGCCCGACCACGTCCCGTCGGCAAGCAGCTCCATGCCCACCACGGGGTTGAAGCCGGTCTGCCAGCCGACGGCCTGCAGACGGTGGTCGCGCCAGGTCTCCTCGCCCACGGTCTTCTGGTACAGGTAGACCTCGCGTGGACGGCCGTCCTTGCGGCCGATGACCCAGGTGCCCACGATGGCGCGGCCCTTCATGCGCTCGCCGACATGCGCCGGATCGGGCACGACCGCCGCCACCAAGTCACGCGGCGACACCTCGACTCCCTTGACCTTGACCGGATGGGTGCTGTCGAGGCCGAGCCTGTGGAGCGTCTGCAGCACCTCGATGAACTCGGAGCCCAGGGCGTACTTGAAGGTGACCATGCCCGCGTCCACGCCGCGTGGCACGAGGACCACCTCCTCGTGCTCGACGTTGACGCACTCGACCGGCCCGATGCCCTCGGGGAAGACGAACTGCTCGGGCGCCGAGAACGGCTCGGTGGTGTAGATGCCCTTCCCGCGCTCGAAGATGATGGGCGGGTTGAGGCACTCCTCGATGGTGGTCCAGATCGAGAAGACCGGCGCGAACTCGTACCCCTCGATGTAGAGGTCGCCGCCATCGCGAACATGGATCGCGTCGATCTCGTCGAAGAGGTGCTGGGCGGCGTACTTGGCGAAGATGTCGCTCAGGCCCGGGTCCATGCCCAGCCCAAGGAGGGCCAGGCGGCCGGCGGCCTTCCACTGCTCGTGCTTGGGGAACTGGTAATCGCCCAACAGCACGCCGTGCTGATGGTACGGATCGGTGGGGTGCGGTTCGGAGAGGCTGACCGCCATGTCCATGTAATCGATCCCGGCCTCGAAGGCGGCGTCGAAGAGCGTGGGCACGAAGCGGGGATCCGCCGCGTTCATGACGAGGTTCACGTCGTGCTTGCGAGCCAGCGCGACGACCGTGGCCATGTCACCGGCGTCGACGAACTCGGCGGGGAACGTCTCCGCCGCGCCATCGCCGAGCATGGCCTGGACCTCGCGGGCTCGTCCCAGGTTGTAGTCGGCCAGGACCATCCGCTCGAGCCAGGGCTTGCCCTTCGCGATCTTGGCGATGGCTTCCCCGACCGTACCGGTGCCGACCAGCAAGACCTTCAGGCGCGTCATGGGGTGCCTCCGGGAGCGTCCGAGTGGCGCACGGGCGCGTGCGCGAGCGACCCCCGACGCGGCCATCGCAGTGGGCATGGCAAGCGCGCTGGGGGCCCCAACGACGCGATGGTGCGATCGGGCGGTCGGGGCCGCGAGGGCCACGCGTCGTCTGGCGAGGGGCGGTTCAGCCCGCTCCCGGCCGCGGGGGCTGCCGCGGGCTCGCTGGAGGCTCCGGGGGCTCGACCGGCGCCGTCAGACCGTCTTGAACGCCTCGAAGGGCTGGCGACAGGCGGCGCAGTGGTACACCGCGCGACAGAGGGCCGGCCCGAAGGGGCTCTCCAGGCGGGTCCGTCGCGACCCGCAGTGGGGACAGGCGACCGCCGGCGCGACCTGCACGAGCGGCAAGGCGTCGGGACGATCTGCGCCGCCGCCGGGTTCCTCCATGCCCGGGCCTCGAACATGGCGCGGCGGGGCGAACCCGCTGCGGCGCAGGGCCGTGCGACCCGCGGCGCTGATGCGATCCGTCGTCCAGGCCTCGCGGAAGCTGAACTCGACGCGGACCTGTGCCGCCGGGGCGAGGCTGTGCAGACACTCCGTGACGTTCGCCCGCAGCACATCCAGGGCCGGACAGCCGACGAAGGTGGGCAGGAGCTCCACCGTGATGCAATCCACGGCCTCAACGCTGTGATCAACGGCATCAGCCGCCCCGGTGATGCCGCCGATCGCATCACCTGGGACCGCACCCTCGGGAGCCGTCAGCGCCGCCTGCCCGCCGAGGCCGATGCCGCCGATCGCATCACCCCGGTGCACCCGGACCGCCCCCACGATGCCCAGTTCGACGATCGAGACCCGGGGGATCTCCGGGTCGGGCACCTGGGCGAGGGCGCCCCAGACAGCGGCTTCGGTGAGCGGATCCGCCACCTGGATCACCACGTGGCCACCGGATCGAGCCGCCGCACGGCAGTGAATTCGCCCCACAGCCAGCGGAACGCCTCGCCATGGTCCCGCCGGCCACGGGCGGGATCGGCGGCGGGTCCCGGCATCTCCAGGCCGAGCGTCGCGAAGGTCGGTCGGATCGCGTCGCGCCAGCGCCGTTCCAGCTCCGCCATCGAGCCTGGCAGGATCCCGGCCTTGACGAGTGCCGCCTCCCCGCCGAGCGGCGTGAACACGGTCGCAGCGTCCGGCGAGAGCGCCGCCAGTGCACCCTCCAGGCGGGGCCGCCCCTCCCCCTCGGCCGCGGCCAGGCGACGCAGCCAGCCGTCGGCGTGGGCCAGGTGGTAGACCTCCTCCCTGCGGATCTTGGCCACCAGCTCGGCCAACGGCGAGTAGCGCGAGTCTGCCAGGGCAGCGAGGCGAACCGCGTCGGCCGTGTCGTAGACGTAGCGGCGGGCCATCGTGAACGCCCAATCGGTGCGCGCGTGGTCGAGCAGGCGGCAGTGTCGGAAGCCTTCGGGCGAGCGATCGTAGGCGATCGCGTCGGGATCCCCGCCGCGCAGCTCGGCAAGCAGCCCGTAGAAGGCGCGGGCATGGCCGATCTCGTCTTGCGCGAGCGAGCTCATGGCCACGTCCTCCTCGAGGAGCGGCGCGATGCCGGTCCACTCGGAGTCCCAGTAGCCCAGCACGAACTCGTCGTCGGCGAGGGTCAGCAGCAGCTCCTCGAGCGCCTCGCGGAGACGCGGCTCGAGGAGCATTGGCCGGTGCTCGCTCACGGCTGAGCGTCCGGCTTCGCGCCCGCGCCCGGCTTCGCGCTCGTGCCAGGCTTCGAGCCCCCGCGCCGCGAAACAGCCTTGCCAGCGCCCGCCTTCGCTCGCGCAGCCCCGAGCTTGTCGCGCAT
Source organism: Candidatus Dormiibacterota bacterium (assembly GCA_035319405.1). Classification (GTDB taxonomy): domain Bacteria; phylum Chloroflexota; class Limnocylindria; order Limnocylindrales; family CSP1-4; genus DASPUH01. The sequence goes on from DATHCS010000390.1 coordinate 3,805, forward strand.
CAGGTAGCCGCCGGGCTTCTTGAACGAGCGGTCGAGCGGCGGGTGCAGCCAGTCGGGGTCGTCGAGCACCCGAACGTCGGCCCGCCGCACCACCCACAGCCGCTCGCTCTCCTGGCGTCGCCCGTACAGCTCGCGGGCGTAGTGGACGGCCAGCTCGGGGTCGGGCGCCATGACGCTGCCGCCGTGGGTCATCGGATCGCCTTCCTTCTCCTGGCGGAAGACCTCGTACGGCTCGAGGTTGGGGGCGGCCGAGCTCCTCGGGCCGGTCGAAGCTCTACCCCTGGCCGCGGCCTTCGTGGTGCCAGAGGCCATCAGGCCACCGCCAGCGCGGGAGCGCCCATGACCCCCTGGCGCACCCATGCGGTCTGCTCGAGGTTCAGGCGCCGGAACTCGAGGCGCTCCTGCGACATCGGGCCGTGGTTGGTGACCACCGCCCGCAGCTCGGCCCAGTCAGGCTCCGTGTAGCGCCACTCCCCGGCCGCCTCGTCGTAGCGCAGCTCGGGGTCGGGGATGCGCAGACCGAGCTCGCGGATGCGGGGCACGTAGATGCCCAGGAACTCCTGGCGCAGCTCCTCGCTCGTCTTGGCCTTGATGCGCCAGTACAGGTCGCGGTCCTTCTCGCGGGGCGTGCGTGGGCCGTGCATCTGCATCAGCGGTCCCCACCAGCGCTCCAGCGCCTCCTGCACCAGCTCGAACTGCGCAGCCGTCCCGTTCACGAGCGTCACCACCACGTCGCGCCCGTGCATGATGTGGACCGACTCCTCCCAGCAGATTTTGCGCATGGTGCGCGCGTAGGGCGCGTACGAGGAGTCGCGAAGCGCCTGCTGGGCCACGATCGCCGCCGCGTCCACGAGCCAGGCGATGACGCCAACGTCGCCCCAGCTGCGGGTGGGGTAGTGGAAGACGTTGTGGAACTTGGTCTTGCCCGCGAGCAGGTCGGCGAACATCGTCTCGCGCGGCTTGCCCAGGTCTTCTGCCACGCGGTAGAGCAACTGGGCGTGGCCGACCTCATCCTGCACCTTGGCGGTGAGGGCCAGCTTGCGGCGCAGTGTGGGCGCGCGAAGGATCCACTCGCGCTCGGGGAGCACGCCCATCAGCTCGCTGTTGGCGTGCATCTCGACGAACCTGAGCACCTCCTCGCGGTACTCGTCGGGCATCCAGTCGGTGGCCTCGACCTTGCCGCCGCCTGTCACATGCGCCTCGAAGGCCGCGTAACGCTCGTCGTGGCTGAGCGCCGGGTCGTTGTGCGGCAGGCGGCTGCGCTCGCGCGGCGGGAGGACGGGGTCGAGGGCGAGCGGGTCGGTCACGGGCGAGTCCTCCGGCGACGTGGCGGCTGAGGGGGGCGTGCGGG
>DATHCS010000391.1:0-6178 GCA_035319405.1 Candidatus Dormiibacterota bacterium
TGGTGGCCGTGCTCATCGTGCTTGGCGTGGCCGTGGACTACCTCATCCGCACGATGGGCGATCCGGCTGACGCCCGGGCCCACGAATCCGACCTTCGGCTGGTCTCCCTGTGCGCGGACGGCGCGACAGCGTGCGGCGCGCTGATCGCCCTGCTGACGGTGACGGCCCAGGCCTCGACGTAGGGGTCTGACGCGCCGCTCAGCAACGGCCGGCGATCGGTGTCACGCGATCAGGCATGGCGCGCCTCCTCCAGGCGTCGTCGGTCGGCCGTCTCGAGCTGGAAGGTCGAGTGCTCGATGTCGAAGTCGCCGGACAGGCAGCGGCACAGCTCGTCGAGCACGCCGGTCGGGTCCGCCCGCTCCTCCAGCACCACGTGCGCCGACACGACGTTCACGCCCGAGGTGATCGTCCAGGCGTGCAGGTCATGGACGTCGGCGACGCCCCGAGCGTCGAGGATGTGCCGTCGCACCTCGTCGAGGTCGACGCCCTTGGGGGTGGCCTCGAGCAGGACGTCGAGGGCCTCGCGCAGGAGCCGCCACGTCCGCGGGATGATCAGCACGCCGATGACCGCGGACGCGATGGCGTCGGCCGCCGTCCAGCCACTGATCGCGATGATCAGCGCCGCCACGATCACGGCGGCCGAGCCGGCCAGGTCGCCGAGCACCTCCAGGTAGGCGGCCCGCGCGTTGAGGCTTCGCGACTGCGCGTCGCGAAGCAGGTAGAGCGAGGTCGCGTTGGCGGCGAGGCCGACGAGGGCGATCCCCAGCATCAGCCCCGATGCGATCTTGGGCGGCTCGGAGAGGCGCCGCACGGCCTCGACGAGCACCACCGCGGCGACGGCGAAGAGCAGCAGCGCGTTGATGACGGCGGCGAGGATCTCGAGTCGCAGGTAGCCGAACGTGCGGCCGGTGGTGGCAGGCCGGGTGGCGAACCAGATCGCGGCGAGCGAGAGGCCGATCCCGGCGACGTCGGTGAACATGTGGCCGGCGTCGGCGAGCAGGGCCAGGCTGTTGGCGACGAAGCCACCGGCGAGCTCGATGGCGAAGACCGTGAGCGTGATGGCGAAGACGGCCGCGAGTCGTCCGCGGCTGGCGGTCGCTGCGCTGACGTGGGCGTGCTCCGTCACGCGGCCCCCTCCGCCACGTGCACCGCGGCATCGAGCACCAGGCGCCGCAGGTGGTCGTCGACGAGCCGGTAGTAGGCGATGCGGCCCGCCTTGCGTCGGCTGACCGCACCGCGCTCTCGGAGCGCCCGCAGCTGGTGCGAAAGCGCCGACACGCCCATTCCCAGCACCAGGGCCATGTCGCACACGCAGAGCTCCCGCTCGCTGATGGCGAGCAGGTGGAGGATGCGGGCCCGAGATGGGTCGGCGAGCGCGGCGAAGAGCTCCGCGACGGAACGCGAGCCGTCGCCCCCGAGCGATCGGCCGAGCAGCGGGCGGACGTGGTCGGGGTGCAGGCACTCGACCTCGCAGCGATCGGCGTCGATGGCCGAGGCGAATACTTGAGCCATCGTTCAAGTATCGCACGAGCCACGCCGGTGGGCGAGTGCCGCATCATTACGTCGCGCCCGTGGCCCCGATCGGGGCGTCCGGCGCCGCGAAGAGGACCTGCCGTGGCCCGCCTTCAGGCAAAGTCGCTCGAGAGCCCGGACGAGGTCCGTCCCACGCCATTCGGCCGCGTCGATATCTACACGCTGGACGATCTCGTGATCGGCCGCATGGCCTTTGAGCCCGGTTGGCACTGGCTGGAGCACGTGCAACCGATCGCGGGCACCAGCCTCTGCCAGTACCACCACGTCGGGGTGTGCGTTTCCGGCCGACTGGCGACCCGCATGGAGGATGGCACCACCTCGGAGATCGGCCCGGGAATGGTCTTCGAGATCCCCCCGGGACACGACGGGTGGGTGATCGGCGACGAGCCGTTCGTGGCCTACGACGTCGCTGGCGTTCGCTCGTTCGCGCGGGCCGACGAGACGTCGCAGCGCGTCCTCGCCGCCGTGCTGTTCACCGACATCGTGGAGTCGACCGCGCTGGCGGCCTCGATGGGCCCGACTCGCTGGCGCGAGCTCGTCGGAATGCACAACGAGCGCACGCAGTTCGAGATCGACCGCTACCGCGGGCGGCTGGTCAAGACGACCGGCGACGGCGTGCTCGCCATCTTCGACGGATCCGAGCGCGCCGTGCATGCGGCGGCCGCGATCTGCGTCGCGGCCAAGACCCTCGGGCTGGCGATCCGCGCGGGCATCCACACGGGCGAGGTCGAGGTCGTCCAGGGCGACGTTCGGGGGCTCGCCGTGCACGTCGCGGCGCGGGTGATGGCCGTCGCGGGCCCGAGCGAGGTCTACGTCTCGAGCACCACCCACGAGCTCGTCGCCGATTCCGGCCTCCGGTTCGAGGATGCCGGCCCGCACGAGCTCAAGGGGATCCCCGGCGAGCGGCAGCTCTATCGCCTCGCCGCCCCCCCGCTGACCTGATCCCGACATTGGGCGCCGTGTTCGACGGAGCGGCGGGCGACACCCGGTACGCGCGGGCAGCGGACGGCTACGTCGGCTACCGGATCGTGGGCCACGGTCCGCGCGAGCTGCTGTTCAACACGAGCTGGGCCACCAACGTCGACGTGATGTGGGAGGAGCCCTCGGCGGCCAGGTACTTCGACCGCCTCGGCGCCTTCGCTCGGGTGGCGGTGTTTGACAAGCGGGGATCGGGCATCTCCGATCCCGTGCCGCTCACCCAGCCCGCCACCCTCGAAGGCTGGATGGACGACGCGCGCGTCGTGGCCGACGCGGCGGGCTTCGGGTCGATGTTCGTCATCGGCGACCTCGAGGGCGGCCCGATGGCGATGCTCTTCGCGGCCAGCTATCCCGAGCGGGTCCGTGGGCTCATCCTCGTGAACACCTTCGCGCGATTCCTGCGCGCCCCCGACTACCCGATCGGCGTGCCCCTTCGCGTGGCGGCATCGCTTGCCGACGCGTACGAGACGCATTGGGGCGCGGGAGAGTTCGTCGAGCTGACGGCCCCGGGGGTGGCCGACGATGCGCGGTTCCGGCGCTGGTATGCCCGCTACGAGCGACTCTCGATGCCGAGGCGCGCCGCCCGAGTCATGTATGAGTGGGTGCAGCGCTTCGACGTGCGCAGCGTCCTGCCTGCGATCCAGGCGCCCGCGCTGGTGATCCAGCGGCGGTCCAACCGGTACTACCGACCGGCCTACGGCCGCTACCTGGCCGAGCATCTTGCCCACGCGACGTATGTCGAGCTGCCGGGGAGGGATGCCCATCCGTTCTTCGTGCATGCGGACGACGTGCTCGACGAGATCGAGACCTTCGTGACCGGCAGCCGACCCCAGGCCCTCAGCGACCGACGGCTGGCGACCGTCCTGTTCACGGACGTGGTGGACTCGACCGGCCATGCGGCCCGGTTCGGGGATCAACGCTGGCGAGCCATCCTCGACGCGCATCACGCGCTGGTCCGTGGCGAGCTGGCGCGATACGGCGGGCGCGAGATCGACACGACCGGTGACGGGTTCCTGGCCGTGTTCGACGGTCCGACCCGCGCGGTCCTCTGCGCGCTGGCGATCGTGAGCGCGGTCACCGAGCTGGGGATCGAGGTCCGGGCCGGCGTGCACACCGGGGAGATCGAGGTGGCCGGATCGAGTGTGGCTGGGATCGCCGTGCACATCGCCGCGCGCGTGCTCGCCGCAGCCGGCCCAAGCGTGGTCCTGGCCACGTCTACGGTTCGCGACCTCGCCGTCGGCGCGCCGATCGCCTTCCACGATCGCGGCAGCCACGAGCTTCGTGGGGTCCCCGGGGAGTGGCATCTCCTCGAGGCGACCCCCGCGTAGGGCGAGGCCGTGGCAATCCCCGGTCGCCGGTCCGGCGCTCCGTCGGTGCGACCGCACGACGGCAGCAGCCGTCGTCCGCTCCGATGTTGCGAACGGACGGGCGGAGGCGTAGCGTGACCTCATCGCCACGTCGCGGCGAGCGGGCGACCGCAGCGAGATCGACGCTGCCGTCCTGCGCCGAGTCGCTCGACGGCGCGAATGAGCGCGGGGGGGGTTGGAGTGATGCTGGGAAGCCACGTTTCTCGAGCCGTGGCCGGCGGTGCCATCGTGGCCCTGCTGCTGGGCGCCTGTTCAAGCACGACGACGTCCCCGCCGGCGTCCTCCACTCCACCGCCGTCGGCCAGCGCGTCCGCCGGCTCGAGTGCGCCCGCCTCGTCAGGGGCTCCGGCGTCCGCAGCGATCGGCTGTCCCACCGAGGCGGTGGTCGGCAGCGCGCTCGGGATCACCGTGTCGGCCCCGGTGGTCGTCCACGGCACGGTTGGGTCCACGCCCCTGCCCCCAGGCGCAACGGGCCTCGCCTGCGAGTACCGCGGTGCGTCCCTGAACGTGCTGATCGAACGGCTCACCAACGTGAGTCCGTCCTACCTCGGCGCCTTCACCGCGCACTTCCCCGTGGCACCCGTGAGCGTCTCGGGGCTCGGCGACCAGGCCGACGCGTTCTCGCAGTCGCTTGGCGCCGGCAAGGACAACGAGGGGGTCGTCGCGGCAAAGGGCTCCACGATCATCGACGTCGTGGCCACGGCGACGCCGGCGTCCCTGGATCAGGTCGAGGCGCTGGTGAGCTCGCTGCTGTAGGCCGGGCGGGGCGGCCAGAGCTTCTTGAGGAGGGCTGGGCCCATCAGCTCGACGCCGCCGCCACGAGGGTGTAGAAGCTGATTACCGCGACCGACAGCTGGACCAGCAGCGCGGTCGCGTAGACCGCCACGGACGCGAACGCGATCGCGTTCGCGGCGAACAACAGGCAGGCCAGGGGGCCCAGGACGGCGAGCAACCTGCCGCTCCAGGAGCGCAGCACGCCGGTCCTGAGGAGCTGGCGGGCGCGGATGGCGACGATCCAGGCGGCGTACGCCGCGACCACGGCACTCGGGATAACCAGCGCGGCGCGCGCGTCCCCGAACCAGGCGAAGGCGATCACCGGCAGGAGGCTCTCGAACACGACGTTGAAGCTGGTCGAGACGATCGCCCGCTGCCGGATGCGCTGTCCCGGGCCCCAGGCGCCCTCCGGCGGCGTCAGGGCGGACGTCACGGCGGTGAACCCGGCAATCACGACCGCGATCTGGGCGATCCCGATGAGGAGGACATCGCCTGACACGCCCGGCATCGTACCGCCCGCGGCCATCGGAATCGCGATCGACCGACGCGAGTACGGATGCAGCCATGGGTGCCCCAGGGGCTTGAGGTCGCCCGACGCCGTAACGGCCCGGCGCGGCTCGCCCTGTAGCCGCAGGGCTGCGCAGCCGGGCCGGCGCCATCGTACCCCCGGGCCATTCGGCACTGTCGCGAGCATGACCGCTTCGCCCACGATCGCCTTCTCGACCTCCGGGTGCGCTCCCCTCCGCGCCGGGGGTCGAACTCGTCCCCGAGAGCCCCGGTCGCTAGACGAACCGTTGCAGCAGGCGCGTCACCACGTAGAGCCCGACGGGCAGGTCAAGGCAGATGTCCACCAGCCCCGCCACTGCCGGGTCGCGGTCGTGCGCTCATCGGGCTCCTCGTGCCCGTCCCTCGCGGTATGGTGGCTGGTACATGCGGGAGCCCTCGACGGCCGGTCGCCCAACCTGCACGTAAGGACCGCGCCGAGCCGAAGAGGCTGGGTCACCGCGCAGAATGGGGAGCGATCGATGGTCCATTCACAGGCCCGGCGGCAGCTTGGGATCCTCGTGGCGGTAGCGGTCCTAGCCGTGGGGCTGACTGCCGCCACGGGCGCGGGCAACCGAGTCGCGGCCGACCCGGTTTCCACGGGCACCTGCGCGGCTGCCACCTATCCATCCACCTACATCAAGTTGAATGCGGTCGCGACAGTGCACTTCGGGTTGACCGGTCGGGCCTGCACGGACGGTAGGATCGTGTGGACCTTCAGCTCGGCCTATCCGTCCAACTGTTGGGTCAGCTATCCCCGCGTGCTGATCGTCGACGGCGTGTGTGGCTATGCCGGCCAGCTGACGACCAACTTCCGCTACATCGAGAAGATCACGGCCAAGAACTACGGCGGACTGGCGATCCAGTTGGCCTTTGGGTTCCTGGGTGTCCCGCCGATCATCATCCCGGCCGGCTATCAATTCCCGTGCACGGTCAGCTGGTACTACACCCCGGCGGACGTCACACACGGCTGGACGCCAGCT
>DATHCS010000392.1:0-3106 GCA_035319405.1 Candidatus Dormiibacterota bacterium
CCTAGCCGTCCTGCGCGACGCCGCTGCCCGTGCGGCGGTCGCGCCGGCCGGGCGGTACCTTCGCGGCGGCGGCTGAGATCGCGCGGGCACCCCTGTGCCCCCGTGCCGCCACGCGCGTCGGGCAAGTCGGAACCCGGGGCACAGCCGGCCGCCGAATGGACCTGGGGCAGGCAAGAGACTTGACAACGCCATTGTCAGGGTTCTAGGCTATGCCATGGACCGGCCGACAGCAGCCTGCGGCCGGCATGACAATCACTGGAGGTGCAGACATGAGCCTCGTCCGACGGACTTCGCCGTTCGGCGACATGCTCTCGCTGCGCCAGGCGATGGATCGCCTCTTCGAGGAATCGTTCGTCCGCCCGCGCAGCTTCTTCACCTGGGGCGAGGGCAATACCCTGCCCCTGGACATCCACGCCACGCCTGACGCGCTCGTCGTCGAGGCGGCCCTCCCCGGCGTCAGGCCGGAGCAGGTCGAGATCACGATCGAAGGCACCACGCTGACCATCAACGGCAGCAACGAGGCCTCGCAGCAGGTCGAGGAGGGTGGCTACCTCTACCAGGAGATCCGCCGTGGCAGCTTCAGCCGCACGGTGACCCTGCCCAACGATCTCAAGACCGATCAGGCGGTGGCCAGCTTCCAGGACGGCATGCTGCGCCTGTCGATCCCCCGCGCGGAGGAGGCCAAGCCTCGCCGCATCACGATCACGCCCACCAGCGAAGCCCCGGCCGGCGAGGGCGCCGGTTCCGAGGGCTCGGCCGCGACGGCCGCCTGAGATCGGCCAGCCCGACGTGCGTGCCCGGCTCGAGCGCGACCCTCATCGGCCCGTCTACGTCATCAGCGTGGCGGCCGGCATCGTGCGCGTCCATCCGCGCACGCTTCGTATCTACGAGGACGAGGGCCTGCTCTGCCCGGCACGCACGCCGACCAACATCCGCCTCTACTCCGAAGCCGACATCCGGCGGATCCTCTGGATCCGCCATCTGACCCAGAACCTGGGCGTCAACCTGGCCGGCGTGCGCATCCTCTTCGAGCTCGAAGAGCGCATGGGCACGCGCATCCTGGAGGCGCTCTTCGATGAAGCCGACCGTTCGGGCGACGACGCCGAGTCGGAACCGGACGGCGCGGCGGTATCCCGCTCCTAGGAGACGTCATGCCCACCACTCGCGACCCCAAGACCGACCCGGCGCCCGCCCAGCCGACCGAGGCCCACGACAGCACCCGTCAGAACCTGCCTCTCGTCGCGCTGCGCGAGACGGTCATCTTCCCCGAGATGATCGTGCCGCTCCAGGTCGGGCGCGAGAAGTCCGTCGCGGCCCTGAATGCGGCCGTTGCGGACGGGACGCCGATCGCCCTGGTCACGCAGCGACAGGCCGAGAAGGAGGACATCGAGTCCCCCGAGGAGCTGTACGAGATCGGCACCCTGGCCAAGATCGCCCAGGTCGTGCAGCTGCAGGACGGCACGGTGCGCGCCATCGTGCAGGGCCAGCAGCGCATCCGCATCGGCAGCTTCGCGCAGGTCGAGCCCTACATCCGCACCGCCGTCGAGCAGCTCGAGGATCGCGCCCCGGAGGGCATCGAGATCCAGGCCCTCATGCGCACCGTGCAGGGGCAGATCGAGACGTACGTGCAGTCCGGCGCGCCGGTGCCGCCGGAGGCGGCGGTCGCCGCCCGCAACATCAGCGAGCCGGGCCTCCTGGCCGACATGGTCGCCTACAGCCCCGACATGACCACCGAGCAGCGCCAGGAGCTGCTCGAGACGATCGACGTCGTGGAGCGCCTCAAGCTCGTCTCGACCTTCCTCGGCCGCCAGATCGAGATCCTCGAGCTGAAGGGCAAGATCCAGTCCGAGGTCAAGTCCGAGATGGACAAGACCCAGCGCGAGTACATCCTGCGCGAGCAGCTGAAGGCCATCCAGCGCGAGCTCGGTGAGGAGGATCCGCAGCAGGCCGAGATCAACGAGCTGCGCGAGAAGGTCGAAGCCGCCGGCATGCCGGAGGAGGTCAAGTCGCGGGCGATCAAGGAGATCGACCGCATGAGCCGCATCCCCTCGGCCTCGCCCGAGGTGGGCGTCATCCGCACGTACGTCGACTGGCTGGTGGGCCTTCCCTGGAACGTGACCACCGAGGACCGGCTCGACATCAAGGAGGCGGCCACGATCCTCGACGAGGACCACTACGGCCTGGAGAAGATCAAGGAGCGCATCCTCGAATACCTGGCCGTGCGCGCCCTGGCGGACACGATCCGCAGCCCCATCCTGGCCTTCGTCGGCCCGCCCGGCGTGGGCAAGACCTCGCTCGGCAAGAGCATCGCCCGCGCGATGGGCCGCAAGTTCGTGCGCATGAGCCTGGGCGGCATCCACGACGAGGCCGAGATTCGCGGCCATCGCCGGACCTACATCGGAGCCCTGCCCGGCCGCATCATCCAGAACATCAAGACGGCGGGCACGAACAACCCCGTGTTCATGCTCGACGAGGTCGACAAGATCGGCATGGACTTCCGCGGCGACCCCTCCTCGGCCCTGCTGGAGGTGCTCGACCCGGAGCAGAACAACACCTTCCAGGACAACTACCTGGAGGTGCCGTTCGACCTCTCGAAGGTGCTCTTCATCGCCACCGGCAACCTGCTCGACCCGATCCCGGCCGCCCTGCGCGACCGCATGGAGATCGTCCAGCTGCCCGGCTACACCGAGCAGGAGAAGATCGAGATCGGGAAGCGATTCCTGGTGCCCAAGCAGATGACCAACCACGGCCTGAAGGCCAAGAACATCGAGATCACGGACGAGGCGATGGTCGAGCTGGTGCGCTCATACACGCATGAGGCCGGCGTCCGCAACCTCGAACGCGAGATCGCCAACATCATGCGCAAGGTCGCTCGGCAGGTCGCCGAAGGTCGCACGCGCAAGACCGTCGTGGACCCCAAGAAGCTGCTCGACTTCCTGGGCCCCAACCGCTTCGAGTACGGGGAGCTGGAGGCCGAGGACCAGGTGGGCGCGGCGACCGGCCTGGTGGTCACCGAGGTCGGCGGCGACGTCGTCGCGGTCGAGGTGACCAAGATGGAGGGCAAGGAGGACTTCATCCTCACGGGCCAGCTCGGCGACGTGATGCG
>DATHCS010000393.1:0-7076 GCA_035319405.1 Candidatus Dormiibacterota bacterium
GGTCGGGCAAGTCGTCGCTCCTCTTCGTGCTGGCCGGTGCCCGCCGACCGTCGTCCGGAGCCGTCACGGTGCGCGATGCGTCCGGTGCGCCCCACGACCCCCGGCGCCTGCCGTCCAGGGTCCTGCCGGGCATGGTCGGCCTGGCGTTCCAGGATCCCGAGATCGGCTTCGTCGGGCGCACGGTGGGCGAGGAGCTGGGTCCCGGTGCCGGCCCGGCGCTCGCGGCCCGCTTCGGCCTCGACGGGCTGGAAGCGCGCGATCCGTATCGGTTGAGCCAGGGCCAGCAGCGCCGTCTGAGCCTGGCCGCACTGGCCGCCCGGAGTCCCCGGCTGCTGTTGCTCGACGAACCGACGTACGGCCTCGATCGGCTCGGCAGCCAGCAGGTGATGGCCTTCCTCGACGCGGGCCGGGTGGCGGGCCAGGCACAGCTCCTCGCCACGCATGACCCGCGTCTGCTGCCGGACTGCGACCGGGTCGTGGCACTGGAGGCGGGACGGGTGGTCTTCGAGGGCTCGAGCGCCGCCTTCCTGGCGGCTCCTCCCTTCGACCCGCCCGGGCCCTGGCAGGTTTCGTCGTGAGCTTCCTGCCGACGCCACTCGGTGGCCGTCCCGATGCGCTTCTGGCGCGCGCCGGCGGGCTCACCCGCCTCGTCGCCGGGCTGTGCTGGCTGCTCGCCGTGGTGCTCACGACCCAGCCGGTCGTGCCGGCCATCGTCTGCCTCGCGGGGCTGGCAGCCCTGCTGGGCTTCTCCGGCCTCGACGCCCGGCAGGTGGCGGGCCGCTTCGGGCCCGTCTTCGTGGCGGCGCTGGGCCTCGCCGCTGTGGCCGCCGTCTTCAGCCCCCTCAACGGCGATCCTGCCGCGACCGCGGCCGTCGAGCTGGGGCCGCTGCGGATCACCGGGCCCGCACTGAGCGGGGCGGTCGCGCTCGGCCTGCGGCTGGTGGCGATCGCACTGACCTCCGTGCTGGTCTTCGGACCGGGCGAGGTGACCGGCCTGGCCGACTCGCTCGTCCAGCAGGCGCGGGTGCCCGATCGTTTCGCCTACGGCAGCGTGGCTGCCCTCGGTCTGGTGCCGCTCCTGGCCGCGGACTGGGAGTCGACCAGCGTGGCGCGACGCCTGCGCGGGCTCGAGGCGGCCCACCTGCCGGCGCGCCTGGGCGCCCTCGGCGGCAGGCTGCTGACGCTGCTCGTCTCTGCCATCCGGCGCGCGGACCGGATGGCCCTGGCGATGGACGCCCGCGGCTTCGACAGCGGCCGGCGGCGGAGCCGCTACCGGCCGGTGCGCTTCGGCGTCCCCGACGTGCTGGTGCTCGCGGGGGCCGTCGGCGTGGCGGCCTTCGCCCTGGCGGCCGCGTCGTGGGTGAGGGTCTAGACTCCGTCCCATGAGCGATCCCACCGCGTCCGTGCCCCGCCTCCCGCAGGTCGGCGAGCCAGCCCCCGATTTCGCCCTCCCCGACGAGACCGGCATGCTGCACCGCCTGAGCGAGCAGCACGGTCGCTGGACGGTCGTCTACTTCTACCCCAAGGACGACACGCCGGGCTGCACCGTGGAAGCCTGCCAGTTCCGCGATGCCATCCCCCGCCTGCTCGAGCGGGGCGCATCGGTCTGGGGGATCAGCCCGCAGGGCGCTCGCAGCAAGGCGGCCTTCCGCGCCAAGTACGGGCTCGATTTCCCGCTGCTGGCCGATGAGGACCACGCCGCCGCGGAACGCTATGGATGCTGGGTCGAGAAGCAGCAGTACGGCCGGGCCTACATGGGCGTCGCCCGCCGGACCTTCCTGGTCGATCCTGAGGGTCGCCTGGCGCGGGTCTGGGAGCGGGTCACGCCGGATGGACACGCGGCCGAGGTCCTGGCCGCCCTCGACGCGGCCCAGGCGAGCCCGAGCGGCGCGGCCGGGCCCGCTTGAGGGGCGAGCGCGAGCGCGCATGAGCGACGAACCGCCGACCCTCCACACGGAACGGCCGGCGCGGGCGATGGTCATCGTGGCCCACCCGGACGACGCGGACTTCGGCCCGGCCGGGACCATGGCTGCCTGGATCGACGCCGGCACCGTGGGCCACCTGGTCTGCTGCACGAGCGGCGACGCCGGCTCGGACGACCCGGAAGCCGACCCGCTCGCCCTGGCCGCGACCCGCGAGGCCGAGCAGCGTGACGCCGCCCGGGTGGTGGGCTATGAGGCGGTCACGTTCCTGCATCGTCCCGACGGTGCGCTCGAGAACGACCTGGCGCTGCGCGAGCAGCTGGTGGAGCTCTTGCGCAGCTTCCGACCCGACGCGGTGCTGACCATGGATCCCACCGTGCTCTTCAACCGTTCCGGCTGGATCCAGCACACCGACCATCGTGCGGCGGGCATGGCCGCCATCGACGCCGTCTATCCCGCCGCCCGCAACCCGATGGCCTTCCCGCACCTCGCCCGGCGCGGCCTCGCGCCCCACACCGTGAACTGGCTGTACCTCTTCTGGACGGACCAGCCCAACGCCTGGGTCGACACGAGCCGCACCGTCGGACGGAAGATCGACGCCCTCCGGGCGCACGCGAGCCAGGTGCGCGAGCCCGCCGAGCTCGAGGCGCGCATCCGCGAATGGGCCAGCGAGAGCGGTGCGGCAATCGGGGTCGACGCGGCCGAGACCTTCCGCGTCCTCGAGGTCGGCTAGGCGGGGGCCAGCAGCAGCGGTCGCACGCGGCCCCACTGGTTCCACAGCTCCGCCAAGCCCTCCGAGCGTCGGCCGAGCAGCGCCACCATCTCGCCGAGGGACAGGTCGGCTGCGTTCGACGCGAGGTACTCGTCGGCAGCCACGCTCACCTCGCGGAACAGCTCGGCGGCCTGGGCCTCGGTCGGCCAGCGCCGGATGCGGCGCGGATCGAGGCCGGCGTAGCCCACCGCGAGGGACAGGTCGCGCTGGCTCGGGGCGCGACCATTGGCGAAGCCGCCCAGGCCGTCGAAGCGGTAACCCAGACTGGCCAGGGCGACCGCGACGTCGCGGCACTGGGTTCGCGAGAAGTCGCCCCAGAAGGGGTGCGCGGCGGGGAAGTCGAACACGGCCTGCTCGATCGCGCCAGCCACGATGGCGTCGACCAGCTGGCTGAGCAGCAACTGCAGGCGCCGCTGGTCATCGGGCGCGGTCGCGACGGCGGCCACGATGCGGGTCAGCGTGGCGCGGTCGCCCTGCAACAGACGGTAGATGGCCGGCAGGCCCTCGGCGGCGCGGAGCGCCGCTGACGCGTCGTCCTCGCCGCCCTCGTCGACCGTCGCGCTGGGCGCCACGACGGGGACGCCCGGCGCCGCCCCCAGGTGCGCCTCCTCGCAGGCGGCCAGCGCCTGGCGGGCCTCGAAGCAGGCATTGGTCGCCGCCTCACCGGTGATGCGAGCGGCGTCGGCGGCGACGGTGAGGCGCTCGATCACGCTCAGGAGGTCGTCGGCCTGCTGCCGCTCCTTCGCCGCGCGCTCTTCGGCCTCGTGGCGGGCATGGTTGATGCGGTTGATCTCGGTCAGCCAGACGGTCGCCGCGGCCTCCAGGTCCCGCCTCGCGCGCGCCTGTGCGGTCGCCTCGCGGAAGGCGCGCCGGGCGGCCTCCTTCCGCTCGGCGACGACGCGAGGGTCGCTCTCATGGCGCAGCGACTCGGCGAGCGTGGCGGCGTCGTCGTAGCGTCGATGTACCTCACGGAGCTCCTGCGCGGCCGCCTCCGCCCGCTCGCGCGCCTGGACGGCGATGAGGCACCGTTCCTCGGCCAGCTGCCGTTCGGCGGCGCAGTCACCGCGATCGAGCGGCAGGTCCGCCTCGTTCGTCGCGCCGCTCTCCGCCGGGCGCTCCTCCGCGAGGGCGACGACGACCATCGCCTCGGTTGATGGATCGGCTCGTTCGAGCACGGCCACGGCACCCCGGGCGTCAGTGGACGAGGCTCCGCGCTCGATCGGGATGGCGACGCGGTCTCGTTGCGGTCGCGCCATGGCGTAGCCCATCGTCGCCACGCCCATGGGGCCCAGCAGCGCCGCGCTCGGCGCGGGTCGCAGGGCTGCCACCTCGACCGTGGACGATGCACGGCGCGGGGGTAGCGCGTTGTGGGTCACCGTCAGGCGGATCTCGTGGCGCGGCGGCTGAGCTCGGAGCAGGTCGAGGAGCGCGGCGCCGACGGCGATGCCGAGGCTCAGGCCGAGGAGCAGGAAGAACAGCTCGGGGACCGTCACGCTGGCGGTCGCACGGGGCGAGCGGTCGGGCAGGCCATCGCTGACACGAGCGTAGCTGCGCCTCAGCGGCGCGTCAAATCGGGCCAGCCCAACCCACCAGCCGCGCTGCGTCGCGCCCCGCTGCGCTTTGCCGCGGTCCCGCTGCGGGTGCTAGATTCTCGGCCGGACGTCACGTCGCTCCCCCCGGCGCTTCGAGAGGCAGTTTCCGTCCCTTGGCCATCGATCCCAACCAGGAGTTCCTGGTCCAGCCAGTCAACGCCTCCTGGTTGCAGTGCAACATCGAGTGCCAGGAAGCGTGCCCCGTAGGGACCAACTGTCGCGGCTACCTCAACCTGGCAGCCGAGGGACGCTTCGAAGAGGGCTACATCCTCTCCCGGGAACCGAACCCCGTGGCTGCCATGTGCGCCTATGTCTGCTCGGCCCCCTGCGAGCGTGCCTGCCGGCGCGGCGACATCGATCGGCCACTGGCCATCCGGGCCATGAAGCGCTTCCTCGTGGAGTGGCACGAGGCGGCGGGCATCCCCGACGAGATGCCCGCCATCACGCCGCGTGACACGAGCGTGGCGGTGGTGGGGGCAGGCCCAGCCGGGCTGGCCGTGGCGCGCGAGCTCGCCATCGCGGGCCACCAGGTGACCGTCTTCGACGAGCTGCCCTATGCCGGCGGCACGATGCTCATCGGCGTGCCCGCCTTCCGCCTGCCGCGGGAGGCCATCGAGATGGACGTGCGCCTCATCGAGCGACTGGGGGTCACGTTCCGCTACAACACGCGCGTCGGCCGCGACATCACGTTCGATCAGCTACGGGAGCGCTTCGACGCCGTGGCCATCACCGCCGGCGCCATGGACCCCGTGCCCCTCGACGTGCCGGGCAACGACCTGGCCGGCATCCAGTACGGCGTCGAGTTCATGCGCAAGGCGAACCTCGGCGAGCCGCTCGAGGTCGGCGCCGACGTCGTGGTCATCGGCGGCGGCTACACGGCCATGGACTGCTCGCGCACCAGCCTGCGGCACGGCGCGGCGAACGTCACCATCGCCTACCGGCGCACCCGCTCCGAGCTGGTGGTCGACGAGGAGGAGCTCGGCGAGACCGAACGCGAGGGCGTGCGCATGGAGTTCCTCGCCAGCCCCGTCGAGCTGATCGGCGAGGACAGCCGCCTGACCGGGGTCCGCTTCGTGCGCAACAAGCTCGGCGAGCCTGACGCCACGGGGCGCCGAGCCCCCGTGCCGATCCCTGGCTCCGAGTTCGTGGTCAAGGCCGACACGGTGATCCCCGCCGTGAGCCAGGCCGCCGACAACACCTTCCTGCCCGTCGAGTCGAGCTTCGACATCAACCGCGGCCGGGTGAAGGTCGATCCGGGCACCTACGCGACCAACGTCAAGGGCGTCTTCGCCTGCGGCGACTTCGTGACCGGACCCACCACCCTCATCGAGGCTGCCGGGCACGGCAAGAAGTGTGCCTACGCCATCGATCGGTACCTCTCCGGTCGCTCCACGGTGGAAGTCGCCGCCAACGTCCGCATCGTCAGCTCGTGGCGGCACGAGATGCCCGAGCTGTACGACGTGCTGCCGCGCCAGCACGTGCCGATGGTGCCGCTGCAGGCTCGCATGCCCTCGACTGACCCGCACGTCAACTTCACCACCCCGGTCGAGCGCGGCTACGGCGCCACCGACGCGGTGGCCGAGTCCACGCGCTGCCTGATGTGCAACTACAACATCTGGTTCGACGGCTTCCGCTGCGTGCTGTGCGGCGCCTGCGCCGACGTGTGCCCCGAAGGCGTCATCCACATGATCGACATCAACCAGATGAAGGCGGAGGGGGCCCTGCCGGAGCTGGTCGACGCCTACGGCTGGGATCAGGGCGCCGCGATGGTGCTGGACGAGGAGCGCTGCATCCGCTGCGCCCTGTGCGTCAAACGATGCCCCTATGACGCGATTACCATGGAGCGGTTCGAGCTCCAGGAAGTGAGCGATGACGGTCGGCTCTACAAGGAGAGCTACCGCGATGCGCAGCTGGGGCTCCACGGCCTCGGCAACGCCCCCGTCACCGGAGGAGTCGCTCGGTGAGCTTCCTGGAGCGGGTCGACCAGTCGATCCGCCGCAGCGCGGTCTGGCGCTCGATCTTCCGCCAGCCCTACCCCGCCGACGAGCGCTCGCGCGCGATGGCGGTGATGAACAACGTCTTCCTGCACCTGCACCCGGTGCGCGTGCGGCAGCACGCCGTCAAGTTCGCCTACACCTTCTGCCTGGGCGGGTTGTCGTTCTTCCTGTTCCTGGTGCTGGTGGTGACGGGCGTCTACCTGATGTTCTTCTACGTCCCCTCGGCGACGCAGGCGTACTCGGACATCCTGGCCATCCAGTCGCAGGTGATCTTCGGGCTGCTCACGCGCAACATCCACCGCTGGGCGGCGCACCTGATGGTCTTCTTCGTCTTCCTGCACATGATGCGGGTCTTCTACCACGGCGCATACAAGCCGCCGCGGGAGTTCAACTGGGTCGTCGGGGTGGTGCTGCTGCTGCTCACCCTGCTGCTCAGCTTCACCGGCTACCTGCTGCCGTGGGACCAGATCGCCTACTGGGCCGTGACCATCGGTTCCACGATGGCCACCTACGTGCCCGTCTTCAACCGGCCCAGCCAGCTGCTGCTCCTGGGCGGCGTGGAGGTGGGCCAGAACACGCTGCTGCGCTTCTACGTCCTGCACGTCATCGCCCTGCCGCTCATCGGGGCGATCTTCCTGGCCATCCACTTCTGGCGCATCCGCAAGGATGGCGGGATCTCCGGGCCGCTGTGAGCGACGATCAGCGCACCCAGAAGCCCGCCGCCGATCCTGCCGCGGGGCCGCCGGCCAAGGCGCCGGCGGCGGGGCCGCCGGCCCGGCGCACGACGATCCCG
>DATHCS010000394.1:0-2687 GCA_035319405.1 Candidatus Dormiibacterota bacterium
ACGAGGCCGGCGAGGTCGAGCGGACCTACTTCCAGGTGCCCGAGCTGCGCGGCTTCGAGCGCTTCTGCGTGGGCCGGCCGGTGGAGGAGATGGCCACCCTCACCAGTCGCATCTGCGGCGTCTGCCCCGAGGCGCACCACATGGCCGCCGCCAAGGCCGCCGATGCGGTCTACGGCCTGATGCCGCCGCGACCGGCACGACTGCTGCGCGAGCTGCTCTACAGCGCCTTCGTGGTAGCCGACCACACGACCCACTTCTACGTGCTCTCCGGCCCCGACTTCCTGGTGGGCCCCGACGCGCCGCCGGCCGAACGCAACATCCTGGGCGTGATCCACAAGGTCGGGCTCGACATCGGCGGACGCGACATCGAGACGCGCAAGGGTGGGCACGCCATCATCGAGATGATCGGCGGCCGCAAGATCCACCCCTGCACCTCGGTGCCCGGCGGCCTGACCAAGGGCATCACTGAGGAGCAGCGATCCGAGATCGAGCGCATCGGTCGGACCATGGTCGACTTCGCCGCCTTCAGCCTCGGGTTGTGGGACCAGCTGATTCTGGGCAACCCCGAGTACGTGGAGATGATCCGCAGCGACACCTACACCCACGAGACCTACTACATGGGCCTCGTCGATGGGGCGGGTCACGTCGCGTTCTACGACGGCGAGGTGCGCGTGGTCGCCCCGGACGGGGAGCTCCACGGCCAGTACCCGCCGGCCGCGTACCCGGAGTGGATCGCCGAACGGGTCGAGCCGTGGACGTACCTGAAGTTCCCCTACCTGCGCAAGGTCGGCTGGCAGGGCTTCGTCGAGGGGAAGGCCTCTGGCGTCTACTGCGTCGGGCCGCTGGGTCGCCTCAACGCGGCCGACGGGATGGCCACGCCACGCGCCCAGGAGGCCTACGAGCGCTACTTCGAGACGCTGGCTCCGCGCGGTCCTGACGGTCGCAAGCGGATGGTGCACCAGCGCCTGGGCATGCACTGGGCGCGCCTCGTCGAGCTGCTCTACGCCGCGGAGCGTGTCGTCGAGCTGGCGACCGACCCGGAGATCACCTCGGACGAGGTTCGGATCGTGCCCGACCAGGTGCCGAGCGAGGGGGTCGGCACGGTCGAGGCGCCGCGCGGCACCCTGACCCACCACTACTGGACCGACGAGCGGGGCCTCATCACGAAGGTCGACCTCATCGTGGGCACCACCAACAACTACGCGCCGATGGCGATGTCGATCGAGCGTGCCGCTCGTGGCCTCATCCACGGCGGGGCCGTCGTCGGCCAGGGCCTCCTCAACCGCATCGAGATGGCCTTCCGCGCCTACGACCCCTGCTTCGGCTGCGCGACGCACACGCTGACCGGCGAGATGCCCCTCGAGGTCACCCTCCGCGACGCCGAGGGTGAGATCGTCGATGTGCTCCGCCAGCGCTGCTGAGACGGTCCTCGTCGTCGGCCTGGGCAATCCCCTGCTGGGCGACGATGGGGTCGGCTGGCGGGTCGTTGAGGCACTGGAGGCGCGACTGGGGGCGGATCGGCCGGCGACCGCGCGCGGTGTGCCCGTGGAGGTGGACCGCCTTGCCGTGGGCGGGCTGACGCTCATGGAGCGCCTGGTCGGCTACCGGCGAGCGATCCTGGTCGACGCGCTCACCGGCAACGACGAGCCGCCTGGCGCGGTCACCTGCGAGCCTCTCTCGACGGCAGGCGCGCGTGCGGCCAGCCACCTGGACTCGGCCCACGACGCACCCCTGCCCGCGGCCTTGGCCGCAGGACGCTCGCTCGGTGCGACTCTGCCGCGGACCATCACCGTGGTGGGCATCGCCACTGCGCCCTGCGACACCTTCGAGGAGGCGCTCTCGGCGCCCGTCGCCGCGGCGGTCCCGGCGGCCGTCGAGCGCGTCCTGGAGGCCCTGCGGAGCTGAGGGCCGAGCGGCCGTCAGACGCGCCGCAGCTCGCGCACGTTGTCGGCCAGGATCAGTGCCGCCAGGCCCACGATCGCCGCCACCACCACGAGGCCCGCGTACTCGTAGAGCAGCACGATCGCGCCGAGGATGGCCAGCAGCAGCGTCAGGCGCAGCAGCAGCGTGGTGAGTCGCCGCCGGAAGGCCGACTCGAGCAGCACGTAGCCGCCGATGCCCAGCGCGAAGGCGGCCCACCACGGCAGCAGCCCGGTGTAGAGCGGCACGATGATCAGCAAGAGCAGCACGCTGATGCTGATGGCCGACCAGAACTCCACGAAACGGCCGTAGCGCGTCTGCTCGTGGCTCACCGGATGCATCGAGTGGCGCAGGTGGGCGCGCGGATCGCCGGCCTCGCCCGCGGCGAGGGCGGCCGCCTCGCGCTGGGCGGCCTCGATCGTGTCGCTCAGGTCGGCCTGCCGCGAGCGCAGCCCGGCCAGCTCTTTCTCGCCTGCCGCAAGCTCGATCGCACGGGCTTCATGAACGCGCGCGAGCGCGCCGTTGGCGGCCAGCGAGCGCACCTCCAGCTCGAGGCCCGGCAGGCCCACCAGGCGCTCCTCGATCTTGGCCTCGACGTCGTGCAGCTCGTCGCGCAGGCGCGCCACCTGGTCCTGCAGGACCTGGGGGGCCCGACTCGGCGGCGCCACCTTGTCGAGGCCCACGAAGCCGAGCGGGTCGTGCCATGACTGGCGGACCGTGCCGCTGCGCGTGTACTTGGGCCCGGCGGGCGCGCGCTCGCCGCCCAG
>DATHCS010000395.1:0-4709 GCA_035319405.1 Candidatus Dormiibacterota bacterium
CGAGGGTGACTTCAGCGCAGCGTACGATCCGGCCGCGGCGCGAGCCGAGCTGGCGGCCGCCGGGTATCCGGACGGCGCCGGCTTTCCTGCCGTCACGCTGGACACCGGCGGACTGCCCTTCGACGCCGCGCTGGCCCGGCAGTGGCAGCAGGTGCTGGGGGTGACCATCCGGGTCGAGGCGCTGACGGACGGCTACTTCGACCGCCTGGGCACGGACCCGCCGCAGATCTGGGCGCTCGAGTGGGTGGCCGACTACCCCGCGGCGCAGGACTTCCTGGGCCTGCTGCTGACGACCGGGGCGAGCAACAACTACGGCCGCTGGAGCGACGCCGACTACGATCGCGAGGTGCAGGCCGGTGCGGCCAGCGCCGACCCGGCCGTCCAGGCCACGCACTTCGCCGCCGCGCAGCGCATCGTCCAGGACCAGGTCCCGGTCGTGCCGCTCAGCTACGGCGATTCCTGGGCCCTCGTGCGCGCCGGCCTGCGTGGCGCCGGCGCGTCCAGCCTGGGCATCCTGCGCCTGGCCGGCCTTGCCTGGGGCGGGTCGTGATCGGGACGGCCGCGCGCGCGGACTGCGGCTCGGCCCGCGCGGATCGACCTCGCCGGCGGGCGGCTCGATCGGGCCTCCGGGCGGTGGCGGTCGTGCTGACCGGCTGGCTTGCCGCGCTCGCCCTCGTGTTGGCGCCGAGCGCCGCGCCGCCTGCCGCCGCCGCCTCGGTCGGCTTCGACGCACCGACGGCCAGCGGCACGCTGGGAGAGAGCATCACCTTCAGCGAGACCTTCGTGGTACCGAGCGCCCCGCAGCGCGTGGAGCTGCTGCGGGCCGATACGAGCCTCGGCGGCGGCCTCGTGACGGAGGCCACGGTCAGCCCGCTCGGCGCCGGGCGCTACCGCGCCACGGTCGAGGAGACCGAGCACGTCCTGCCCAACACCACGATCGACTACCGATTCCGGGTCCGGCTGGGCGGCGCCGACGAGACGGGACCGGCCGCCAGCTTCACGCTCCAGGACACGCGCTATGACTGGCAGGTTCGGAGCGGCCAGCACGTGCGCCTGCACTGGTACGTCGGCGACACGGCCTTCGCCGAGCGCGCCATCTCGGTGGGCGACGCCGCCGTGGCCAAGGTCTCGACGCTGCTCGGCGTGCAGGAGACGACGCCGATCGACTTCTTCGTCTACGCCACCAAGGACGGCCTCGACGGTGCGTTGGGCCCGGGCACCAGCGAGTTCGTGGCGGGGCGGGCCATCCCCGAGATCCGCACGCTCTTCGCCCAGATCGGGCCCAGCGACATCAACTCCGACTGGGTGGAGACGGTGATCCCCCACGAGCTGACCCACCTCGTGTTCGACACCGCAACCTCGAACCCGTACCACGAGCCACCGCTGTGGCTCAACGAGGGGCTGGCGGTCTACGAGTCCGAGGGCTACGGCGACGCTGACCGGGGGCGCGTCAGCGATGCCGTGAGAGCGGGCACGCTGCTGCCGCTGACCGGCCTCACGGGGGCCTTCCCCGAGCGCCAGGAGCTCTTCTACCTCTCCTACGCGGAGGCCGTCTCGGCCGTCGACTTCTTCGTGCGCACCTATGGCCAGCCACAGCTCGTGCAGCTCATCCGCAGCTATGCAAGCGGGGTCACCGACGACGACGCGTTCAAGGCCGCGGCGGGCGTGGGCGTGGCAGGCTTCCAGGCCGCCTGGCTCGCTTCGATCGGCGCCGGGCCGCCGCCCACCTACGGCCCCCGCCAGCCGGCCGCCGGGCCGCTGCCCTCGGGCTGGAGCACCAGCGCGGCGACGGGCAGTGCCGCACCGACGACGGCGGCCAACGGTTCGGGTGGCGCGGGCGGCCCGTCGGCGCTCTCCGACCTGTCCGAGGGCCTCGAGCCGGTGCTCGTCGGGGCGGTGGTCGTGGCCGCCCTGCTGCTCGTCGGGCTGGTGGTCTACCTGCGACGGCAACGTCGTGCCGAGGACGGGCCGCCCTCGTGAACGCCGTGCTCGCACGCCTGCGGCGCATCCCCAGCTGGCAGCTGACCCTCGGGCTGGCCCTGCTCGTGCTGGGGTTCCTCATGGCCGCCCAGGTCCGTTCCCTGGTGCCGCGGGCGGAATACAGCAGCTCCGAGCTGCCGCCGCTCCGCCAGACTGCGCAGGACCTGCAGGACTCCCAGGACCAGCTCAAGCAGCAGATCGTGGACCTGCGGGCCCAGATCCAGGCCGCCGAGCAGCAGGGCCAGGGCAACTCCGCGCTCGTGACCGCGCTCAACGAGCAGCTCCGCCAGGCCCGCCTGGCAGCCGGCCTCGTGGAGCTCGAGGGCCCGGGTGTGGTCATCAGCCTGCGTGACAGCACGCAGCCCCTGCCGCCCGACGCGGCGCCCGGCGACGAGCTGGTCTCGGCCGCCGACCTGCGGCGCGTCATCTCCGAGCTGTGGCTCGCCGGCGCGGAGGCGATCAGCGTCAACGGCGAGCGGATCGCGGCGTCGACGGCCCTCACCGACATCGGCTCCTCGGTGCTCGTCAACAGCTCGTACCTGCAACCGCCGTACGAGATCTCGGCGATCGGCCCGCCCGACCTCTACGAGCGCCTCACCGGGGCCCCGGGCTTCCTGTCCTTCATCCAGGACCGGGTGCAGCAGGTGGGGCTGCAGCTCGGGCTGCTGCGTTCGGACACGGTGGACGTGGCCGCCTACACGGGCACGGTCAACCTCGTCGAGGCTCGCCCGGTCCCGTCGAGCGTGCCTTCGCCGGGCCCATCGAACGCACTCGTGCCGCCGGGCGACGGAGGCTCCCCGTGAGGAGCCGGCGGGGCCAGCTGGCGGTCGCCGCCGTGACCTTCGCGCTCGGCCTGCTGCTGGTGATCCAGCTGCGGGCCCAGAGTGCCGGTGGCGGCCTCGACGCGCTCAGCAGCCAGGACCTGACGACGCTCATCGCCAACCTCAATCTCCACAACGCCCAGCTGCGTGACGAGGTGAGCGGGCTGAAGGACCAGCTGGCCCAGCTCACGGACGCCCAGACCTCGGGCCAGTCGAACGTGGGCGAGCTGGAGGCCGAGCTCCAGCGCCTGCGCCTCTGGGAAGGCGCCGACCCGGTGCGCGGCCGGGGCGTCATGGTCACGATCAGCGGCCCCATCAGCCCCGACGCCGCGAACGACATCCTCAACGAGCTGCGCCTTGCCGGCGCCGAGGCGCTGGCCGTTCAGGACCAGCGTGTGGTGCCTGGCGTGGTCATCGGTGGCACGACCGGGGCGCTGACGCTCGAGGGCGCCCGCCTGCCCGATCCCTTCCGCATCTGGGCCATCGGCAACCCACCGAACCTGCAGGCCATCCTCCAGCGCGCGGGTGGACTGGTGAGCCGCATCGAGGTCTCCGAGCCGAGCGTGAGCATCGAGGTCGGCGAGGTCAACGTGACCCTGCCAGGCAGCACCCGGCCGCTGGTGCCCGCCGATGGCAAGCCCCGCCTCTAGGCCCTCTGCTATCCTGCCGCGGCGATGGACGACCTGACCCAGCGCGCCCTCGACACGGCGGTCCAGCAGGGCGCGAGCTTCGCCGACGTGCGCATCGTGCGCCGCGCAGAGGAGGGCATCGCCGTCAAGTCCGGGCGTGTCGAGGCCGTGGCCCTGGGCGAGAGCGAAGGGTTCGGCATCCGCGCCCTCGTCGACGGGGCCTGGGGCTTCGCGGCGTCCAACCGACTGGACGCGGCCGAGGCGGATCGCGTGGCGGCGGAGGCGGTCCGCATCGCCCGGGCCTCGGCGCTTGCTCATCGGCGACCCGTCGAGCTCGACGACCGCCCGCCGGCGCGCGGCAGCTACCGCACGCCGCTGGAGGAGGACCCCTTCACCCTGCCCACGGAGCGCAAGGTGGCCGACCTGCTGGCCGCGGACGCGGCGATGCGGGGCGTCCAGGGCATCGCCTTCAGCGAGGCGCGATACGACGCGCAGCGCGAGTGGAAGACCTACGCCGCCAGCGACGGCTCGCTGGTCGAGCAGGAGCTCACCCACGTCACCGCCGGCATCGAGGCCAATGCCGTGGACGGCGACGAGCTGCAGCGGCGCAGCTACCCGGACTCGGGGCAGGCGGCCGGCTACGAGTGGGTGCGCGGCCTCGACCTGGCCGGCAACGCGGAGCGCATCGCCAGCGAGGCCGTCGAGCTGCTGAGCGCGCCGCAGTGCCCCTCGATGCGCACGGCCATCGTGCTGCATCCCTCGCAGCTCTACATGCAGGTCCACGAGAGCTGCGGCCACCCCACCGAGCTCGACCGGGTCTTCGGCACCGAGGCCTCCTACGCCGGCACGAGCTTCCTGACCACCGACAAGCTGGGCTCGTTCCGCTACGGCTCGGAGCTGATCGACATCGTGGCCGACGCGACCGCCCCGGGGGGCATGGGCACCTTCGGCTGGGACGACGAGGGCGTCGCGGCCCAACGCGTGCCCCTGATCCAGGGCGGCGTGCTGGTGGGCTACCTCTCCAGCCGCGAGACCGCGCCGCGCATCGGGCGGCGCAGCGGCGGCGCGATGCGTGCCGACGGCTGGAACCGCCTGCCGCTCATCCGCATGACCAACATCAACCTGCTGCCGCGCGAGGGCATGAGTCTCGAGGACATCGTGGCCGACACGGACGAGGGGCTCTACCTCGAGACGAACCGCTCCTGGAGCATCGACGACCGCCGCCTGAACTTCCAGTTCGCCACCGAGGTCGGCCGCGAGATCAAGGGCGGCAAGCTGG
>DATHCS010000396.1:0-4817 GCA_035319405.1 Candidatus Dormiibacterota bacterium
GCGCCTCGCGCTCCTGCTCGCCGCTCAGGGCCAGAGCGGACGCGAGATCGCGGCAGCGCTGGGGCGCACTGAATCGGCCACCCGCACGATCCTCTGCCGCGCGCGCCGCCGCCTGCGCGACGAGCTGGCACGCGGCGCCCGGCAGACCGATGGCGGCCTGCCGCCATCGCCGGTGCGCGCATGAGGCCGGTGATGCTCGAGCCCCTCGAGCATGAGGCCGCGCTCGACCTGGCGGCCCTCGCGCTCGACGGCCCGCTGCCGCCGCCCGACTTGGAGCGGCTGGCCGCCCATCTCGCCGGCTGTCCCGCGTGCCGGGCGACCGATGACGCGATGCGGGGCGACGCCCGGCTGCTGGGCGAGCTGGCGCGCGCCGACGCCCCGCCTCGCGTGCGCGAGGCCATCGTGCGTCGGGCGTCGGGCGACCCCGAGGCGAGCCTGCGGTCGCGGGCCCGCTCTCCGCTGGCGAGCGGCCTGCAGGCCGGCGCCGCACTGGCTCTGGCGCTTGGCGCGTTCCTCATCAGCCTCATCGCCCTGGCGCTCATGGTGGCCGGCGAGTTCTGAGCGCCGGTCGCGCGATACTGGTGCCGTGAGCGAGGCCTCGCCGGCCTCGGGCGCGGCCCCGTCGGCGCCCGGACTGGCCCCTTCGGGCCGCCTCGTCGCGCGGCGCTATCGGCTGGCACAGCAGATCGCCGCGGGCGCGACGGCTACCGTCTGGCTGGCGCGCGACGAGCGTCTCGGACGCCCCGTGGCCATCAAGCTCCTGCACCGCCATCTGCTGCCCGACACGGCTTCGCAGGAGCGGTTCGTTGACGAGGCGCGCGCCGCCGCGGTGCTGTCCCACCCGGGCATCGTCAGCGTGCACGACGTCGTGCGCGACGGCGATCAGCCGGCGATCGTCTTCGAGTACGTCGCCGGGGAGTCGCTCGCGGCTCGCCTGGCGCGCGACCGGCCGTTGCCGCCTCGACTCGCGGCGCGCATCGCGGCGGAATTGGCGGAGGCGCTCGACCATGCTCACGCCCATGGCATCGTCCACCGCGACGTGAAGCCGGGCAACGTCCTGCTCGATTCCGACGGGCGGGCCCTCCTCGTCGACTTCGGGATCGCCCGCAGCCTGCAGGAGGCGGCGGTGCGCCGCCAGGGTCGCGGGGTCGTGGTGGGAACGCTGCGCTACATGGCCCCCGAGCAGCTGCGAGACGAGCCGGCGACGCCGGCCGTCGACATCTACGCGCTCGGGGTGATGCTCTACGAGATGCTCGCGGGACGTGCACCGTGGACGGCGGCCACCGCCCAGGAGATGGTCGAGCAGCAAGCCGGTCCGCCGCCACCGCTGACCGGTGTCCCGCCCCGCCTCGCCGCACTGGCGATGACCTGCCTGCAGCCCGATCCGGCTCGCCGCCCGGCCTCGGCCGCCGCCGTCGCCGCGCAGCTGCGAACCTGGCTGGCCTCGCCCGATCCGGTCCCCGCCGCCCGTTCGGGAGGTGGCGCGGAGGCCGTCGTGCCGCCCAGGCCGCCCAGGCGGCGCGCTCGCACCGGCCTGCTCGTCGCGCTGCTGGTCCTGCTCCTGGCGGGGATCGCCGGAATCACCCTGGCCGGCGGACCCGCCGGCCTGTTCGCGGCCCTCGCCCCGACGGCGCGCCCCAGCGAGCGGGCCACGGTCCGGCCCACACCGCGCGCGACGCCCCGTCCCACGCCCACCCCGACACCCCGTCCGACGCCGACGCCGACCCCGCGACCTACGGCCGCGCTGCCGACCACCCTGGCGATCACCTCGCCGAAGGACGGCACGGTGGTCAAGTCGAGCCATCTGACCGTCAAGGGGCTCGCGCCGCCGCACGCGGAGGTCGCGCGCGACCTGCTCTTCGGCTTCAGCGATCGCGCCTCGGCCGATGCCAAGGGCGCCTGGTCGATGAAGGTCGATCTCGCGTCCGGTGACAACGTGCTGACCTTCCGCGTCATCGGCATGGCCACCGCGGTGCGCACGATCCACGTCTTCTACACGCCCTGAGCGCGGCGCTGGCCGCCTGGGTCAGGGGTAGAGCTCTGCGAGGGCGGCCTCGAAGACCTCACTGTGTCGGTCGACGTCCGCCTCGCTGGTGGCGGGCGACATGAGGGCCATGTTGTGGAAGGGCGTAAGCAGGACGCCCCGCTGCAACGCGTAGAGGTGCAGGAAGCGCTCCAGCTCGAAGTCGGTCGCCGCGGCGGCCTCGCCGCCGTTGCGCGGGGCGGTCGCCAGGAAGTGGTACTCCGCCCGCGCACCCAGGCGGGTGACGTGCCAGGGGACCTGGTGGCGGGCGAGTGCTGCCTCGACGCCGGCCTGCCAGCGCTCGGCGAGCGGGATCGTGCGTGCGAAGTCGTCCTCGTCGAGCAGGCTGGCCAGCGTCGCCTGGACGGCACTCGTGGAGAGCGCGTTGCCGGCCAGCGTGCCGCCGATGCCACCCACGTCGGCATCCTCCAGCTCGATCGAGGCGACGACCGCATCGCCGACCTCGGCGCTCAGGCCATAGGCCCCGACGGGGATGCCGCCACCGATGGTCTTGCCCGTCACCACGATGTCCGGCTCGAGGCCCCAGGCGGCCGTGCAGCCGCCCGGCCCCGCGCAGATGGTGTGGGTCTCGTCGAGCAGCAACAGGGTGCCGTGGCGTCGCGTCAGCTCCCGCAGCGCGGCATGGAAGCCGGGGTCGGGCAGCACGATGCCGATGTTGGTCAGCGCAGGTTCGGCCAGCACCACCGCCACGTCCTCGGCCGCGAGGGCGGCCTCGAGCGCGGGCACGTCGTTGAACTCGACCACGCGCGTCGTGAGGGCTGGGTCAACCGGCGGGCCGAGGTTGCCGCGGCGCGCTGCGACGCCGCCGTCGGGGCCCAGCATGGCGAACGTCTCGTCGACCGTGCCGTGATAGCAGCCGTTGAAGACCAGCACGCGCGGGCGTGCGGTGACCAGCCGGGCCAGGCGGAGCGCGAAGCGGTTGGCGTCGGTGGCGCTCAGCGTGAACTGCCAGTAACGGAGGCCGAATCGTCGTTGCAGGGCGGCGCCGGCGAGCGCGGCCGCGGCCGTGGGCAGCATCGTGGTGATGCCGTTGGGGAGCTGCGCGGCCACCGCCTGGAGGGTGGCGCGAGGGGCGTGGCCGGTCATGGCGCCCGTGTCGCCCAGACAGAAGTCGACGTACTCGTGGCCGTCGACGCAGCGGAAGTGCGCCCCTTGCGCCGTTTCGACGAAGACCGGGAAGCCGCCCGCCCACTTAACCATCCAGTTCATCGGCACACCCCCGAGCAGTGAGCCGCGAGCCTGCTCGTGGAGGGCGCGGGATCGCGGGTGCGCCGCCTCGAACGCCGCGACCTCACGGGCGAGCAGGGTCGAGAGGCGAGCCCGGTCGAGCGCCCGCACCGTCAGCCGGCCGAGCGCAGGATGGCGATCAGGTTGCGCACGCTGGGACGCTGCCCGTAGAGCAGCACGCCCGCGCTGTAGAGGCGGGCCGCGAACCAGAGGGCGACGAGCGTCGACGCGGCGAGGATGACGAGGGCGATCAGCGCCTCCAGGTCGCCGGCCTGCCCGGCTGCGTAGCGCGCCAGCATGAGGTACGGACTCAGGAAGGGCACGTACGAGAGCAGGTCGACGATGGCCGGCGGCAGCACGATCAGCCCGGCCATGGTCCAGGCCGCCAGCAGGTAGCCCAGGGTGGCGATCATGGTGAGCGGACCGATCAGCGGGTTCAGGTCCTCCTGGCGGCTGACGAGCGACGCGATGCCCGCATAGAGGACGGCGTAGAGGGCGAAGCCCAGCACGAAGAACGCCCCGAAGGCGATCACCAGCTGCGGCGTCAGGACGGTCGCCAGCTCCGCGGCCGGGCCGCTGGCGTTGCCGGCGGTACCCAGGATCATGGACTCGAGGGTGGGCTGCAGCAGCAGCACGACCAGCGCGGGGACGGCCACCGCCGCGTACTGCGTGAAGCCGACAGCCCCGACCCCCACGACCTTGCCGGCCAGCAACTGGAAGGGGCTCGCCGCGTTGAGCACGACCTCCATGACGCGGCTGCTCTTCTCCTCCGCCACGCTCATGGCGATCCACTGTCCGTAGACCAGGATGGCGATGAAGATGATCACGGTCATGCCGAAGCCGAGCCCGAAGCCGGTCGCGCTGGGCCCCTCGCCGGCGGTCTTGGAAGGGTCGGCCGGCTCGAACGAGACCTCGGGCGGAGTGGACGCCTGGACGATCTGGGCGGGCGTCAGGCCGGCCGCCAGCATGCGCACCTGGAAGGCCGTCGCGTTGACCGTCTGCTGCACGCGCAGCTTGGTCTGGCCGAAGGGCGAGCCGTTGTCGTAGTAGGTCCAGCTGTACTCGCCGGGCTGCCCGGTCGGGGCGACCGCCAGCACCCCCGCGAGCTGGCCGCTGACCACCTCTTGGCGAGCCGCGTCGAGGTCGTCGACCGGGACCACCACGATCGAGGGGTTCTTCGGATCCGGGTTGGCGTTGGCCGTCAGCAGGGCGGCCAGGTCGACCGAGACGGAGCCCTGCCCGGAGGCCGTCGGCGCGTAGAGCCCGACCTGTGCGGCCGTGTTCTTGACGAAGAGCGTGATCAGGATCGGCGCCGCGGCCCCGGCGATGCCGAGCGCCATCAGCAGCAGGGTCGAGATCACGAACGTACGGGAGTGCACGCGCCAGGTGTACTCGCGTCGGGCGACGATGACGGCGTTCCGGCCGGTGAGGTTCACGAGCCAGCTCCCGGCGCCACAGGCGCCGCCAGCGTGCGCTCCTCCTCGGACGGCGGGGCGGCGCCCACGCGCTCGACGAAGATCTGCTCGAGGGTCGGGTCGGCGATCTC
>DATHCS010000397.1:0-3274 GCA_035319405.1 Candidatus Dormiibacterota bacterium
AGGCCGCCCTGGCCGACCTGGGCGAGCCGGAGCTGACGATCCGCATCGGCATCGACACGGGCGAGGCGGCCGTGGGCACGGCGACCGTGGGCGAGGCCGTGGGCACGGCGACCGGCGGCGATGGCCCGGATGCGAGCGAGCGCCAGCAGCTCGCCACCGGCAACGTGGTGAACATGGCCGCGCGCCTGGAGCAGGCCGCGTCGCCGGGCACGATCCTCATCGGCGCGGAGACGTATCGGCTCCTGCGCGACGCCGCCCGGGCGGAGCCGGTGGGACCGCTCGAGCTGAAGGGTGCCGCCGGACCGGTGGAGGCCTGGCGGCTGCATTCGCTCGACCCATCGGCGCAGGCGGTGGCCCGTCGGGCGGACACGCCGTTCGTGGGTCGGTCGGCCGAGCTGGGGGATCTCGAGGCGGCGTTCGAGTCGGTCGTGTCGGACGGGGCCTGCGGCCTGGTCACCGTCGAGGGCCCGCCGGGCATCGGCAAGTCGCGACTGGCCGCCGAGCTCGGTCGCGCGCTCGGCCCGCGGGCGCTCGTGCTGACGGGTCGCTGCCTGCCGTACGGCGAGGGCATCACCTACTCGGCGCTGGGCGAAGCGCTCACGGAGGCTGTGGGAGAGGGGCTGCACGCGCTCGGGGCCATCCTGGCCGCCGACGCGGACGCGGCGCTCGTCACGAGCCTGGCGACGCGGGCATTGGTGGGCGCCGACGACGCCGGCTCGCCCGACGAGACGGCCTGGGCCTTTCGACGGGTCTTCGAGGCGCTTGCCCGCCCGCGGCCGCTGGTCCTCGTGATCGACGACATCCACTGGGCCGAGCCGACCCTGCTCGACCTGCTCGAGTACCTCCTGGCGTTCTCGACGGGCGCCTCGATCCTGCTCGTCTGCCTGGCCCGCCCGGAGCTGTTCGGCACCCGGCCGAGCTGGGCCGTGACGGCCGCCCTGGCGAGGTCGATCCGCCTCGAGCCGCTCTCCGCGGAAGCAACGCGGGCGCTGGTCGACGGGCTGGTGGACCTGCCGGGCGTCTCCCCGGAGATCCGGGCACGCATCGTCGAGCGCGCGGCCGGCAACCCGCTCTTCGTGGAGCAGCTGCTGGCGATGGTCGAGGACGCGGGGGAGGGGGCCGACGGCCCCGCGCGACCCCGTTCGGGGCCGCTGTCCGTGCCACCGACCATCCGCGCGCTCCTTGCCGCCCGGATCGACGGGCTACCGCCCCCCGAACGCGCGGTGGTCGAGGCCGCGTCGATCGAGGGTTGGGTCTTTCGGCGCAGCGCGGTGGCGGCCCTGCTGCCAGAGGCGGGCCGGTCAGGTTTGGGGGCGCACTTCATGAACCTGGTGCGCAAGGCGTTCCTAAGCCCCGACCGCACGCTCTTTCCCGGCGAGGACGCCTTCCGCTTCAACCACGTGCTGATCCGGGACGCCGCCTACGACTCGATCGCCAAGTCGGCCCGGGCAGACCTGCACGAGCGCTACGCCCGCTGGCTGGAGGCGCAGGCGGCCGGGATCGCGCAGGCGGCCGGGATCGCGCAGTCGGCCGGGATCCCGCAGGCGCCCGAGCCCCAGGCGCACGAGGCCGATGAGTCGATCGGCTACCACCTCGAGCGGGCCGTTCGCTACCGCCAGGAGCTCGGCCTGACCGACGAGCACACCCGCGAGCTCGCGGCCGAGGCGGGCCACGCCCTGGGACGGGCCGGACGTCGGGCGTCGGCGCGTGGCGATGCGAACGCGGCGGTGGCACTCCTGCGCAGGGCCGTGGACGCGCTTCGCGACGAGCCTGGGGCGCGAGTCGAGCTGCTCCCCGACCTCGGCCAGGCGCTGCGTGAGAACGGCGACCTGGCCGGCGCCGAGGTGGTCCTCGACGAGGGCATCGCCACGTCCCGGGAGCTGGACGACGAGCGCAACGAACTTCGCGCGGCGATGGAGCGGCGGCGCGTCCTGGCGCACCTCGGACGGCAGGGCTTCTCCGAGGCGGGCATGGAGCTCGCGACCCGGGCGATCGAGGTCTTCGCGCGGCTGCGCGACGAGGCCGGCCTCGCCTCGGCCTGGTTCACGCGGGCGCTCTCCGAGCCCGACTTCGACGCGAGCATGGCCGCCTACGCCAAGGCGCGCGACCACGCCCTCGCGGCCGGCGACGACCGGCGATTGGTGGACATCTGGAACGAGTGGGGCGGCGAGATGATCTTCGGGCGCACCCCCATCCGTGAGATCGTCCCCTTCCTCGAGGCGGAGCTGGCCTGGGCGCGGGAGAAGGGCTATCCGGGCGTCGAGGCGGACGCGCTGCTCGGGGGCCCATACCTGTACCCGCTCCTGGGACGCTGGGAGGAGGGCCGGGCGATGCTGGCCCGATCGATCGCGCTCTGCCAGCAGCTCGGCATCCGCTACGGACTGGCCGAGGCCTACTGGGCGGGGGCGCGCGTCGAGATCCTGGCCGGAGACTGGGTCGCGGCCGAGCGGCTCATGCGCGACGCGCTGGCGATCCACGAGGAGATGCACGCGCCGCGCTACTCGAGCATGGTTCGGGCGCATCTGGCCCACGTGCTCGTGGCGCAGGGGCGCTTCGAGGAGGCGCTGGCGGCGGCGGACGAGGCACGCCGCGCGGCGGATCAGGGGGTTGGCGGCAGCCCCCGCCGCGACGTCTACTGGCGCACCGGCCGTGCCAAGGCGTTGATGGGGCGGGTCGGCCAGGCGCAGCTCACGGAGGCCGTGCGCCTCGCTCGCGAGGCGGCCGCCCTCATCGACGGCTCGGTCGACTACAACCTGCGGGCCGAGACGCAGGCGGACCTGGCGTCCGTGCTCGAGGCGACCGGCGACCGTCAGGGCGCCCTCGACGCGCAGGCCGAGGCGCTTCGACTCTACGAGCTCAAGGGCAACGACCTCCTTGCCGCCCGCACCCGTGAGGCGCTGTCAAGGTTGGAGGGCTAAGGGCCCGGGTACCTGCTCCCTGGTGGGTGATGCGATCAGCGGCATCACCGAGGGCGACGGCTCTCGCGCCTCTCGCGCCCAGCCGGGATCCTTCAGCGTGGCGATCACGCGGCGGCCGATACGCGCCCACGGCGCCCCCGGCGATCCTGTCCACCCGCTCGTCTTCAGTGCAATCGCCAGCGCACTATGGGGCGCGGCATGACGCGCGGGCCATCCGGCCTCGCGAAGGTGATGCCACCGAGCGCATCACGCGGCAGGTGTCCCTGCCCTAACCTCCGAGCGGCGGATCGGTCGGTGGCGCGGGTGGCTCAGCCGTCGGTGGCGCGGGTGGCGCATCGCTCGATGGTGCAGACGGT
>DATHCS010000398.1:0-3243 GCA_035319405.1 Candidatus Dormiibacterota bacterium
CGCGTGGCCGAGCACTGGCATCAGCTCGATGCGCTCGGGAGGCTGCGTCAACTCGGGGCGCTGGCGGAGGCATGGCGGGCTGAGCCTGTCGCATGGCTCATCGCCGGAGGACATCTGACGCATGAACAGTCTCATCACCGAGCACCTGCCAGCGACGTACTTCCCCGAGTACCAGGCACTCCGGCCCCAGCTCCTGGCGATCCTTGCCGACGATGACCTCGGCTTCCGCGCCGGCGGTGCCAACGAGAGCCTGGGTGAGCTGTGTCGAGGGATCGGCGAGGTCGAGCGGTCCTACATCGACTCCTTTCGGACGTTCCACCAGGACTTCGACTACCGCAACCCGGATCCGCGACTGACGGGCAGCGTCGCCGCCCTCTCCGCCTGGTACGCCGAGCTGGACGATGACCTCAGGCGGACGCTCGAGGCGCTGACGGAGGACGAGATCACGAATCGCCAGATCGTCCGCGGTGTACCCGGCCCCGAGGAGTTCTCGCTGCCGCCGGCGCAGCAGCTGGACATCTACCGGGAGGCGTTGCTCATCTTCTATGGCAAGGTGAGCGTCTACCTGAAGCAGATGGGCCGACCCCTTCCGGGCGACTGGCAGGACTGGATCGGCTGAGCGGGCGCCGGCGCTCGGCGCCCGCTCGAGGAGGCCTAATCGCGATCGGCGGGAAGCTCGTAGAGCAGGAGGTCGACCGTGCGGTCGTCGACCGCGCCGTGCCCTGGCAGGAGCTCGACTCGCCGAAACCCCGCCTGCTCGGCAACCCTCTGAGATGGTCCATTGCCGGGCTCGACAAGGACGCGGAGGCGTGTCACGCCCAGGTCTTGGATCGCCCAACGCGTGATCAGCCTGACCGCGCGGGTCGCGAGGCCCCGACCACGGCCGCTCGGGAGCAGCCAGTAGCCGACGTAGCCGATCGCTCGGTCGCTGCGATGCCGGTTGACCCAGACGAGCCCGAGGCAATCGCCGGTGGCTTCGGTGATGGCGAGGGTCGGCGAGCCATCGACCCGGCGCTGTTCATTCAGGGCAATGACATCGATGGCACGGCCTCGGGGCTGGCCGAGCCAACGGACGACCTCTGGGTCGTGCAGACCCACCTCGATCGCTCCCAAGTCACCCGCGTCGGCGGGCCGCAGCGTCACGATGCCGTCGCTGAGTGAAGCGTTCACCACATTGAGAGCCTAATCGCGCCAGCCGACCTGGCGCGGCGCATCCGGTCGCGCGCCCGTGATGAAGCGGCGGACGCGCGAGGGGGACGCGCCCGCCGCAAGGGGGGAAGGCCGGTCAGGCGACGGCAGAGGCGAGCTCCTCCTCGGCCGCATCGAAGGGTGTGCTGGCCGCGCCGTCGTCCGCGTCGCTCTCGCCCTCGGCGGAGGCGTCCTGAGGCTGGTAGCCCATGGCCTCGGCCTGCGCGGCGAGGGCCTCGGCGGCCGATTCGGCAGCGTAGTCCTTCTTGCGCCGGCCCGAGAGCATCTCCACGTGGCCGGCGACGACCTCGGTCTTCCAGTGGCGCAGCTTCTTGTCGTCCTCCCACTGGCGGGTCTGGAGACGGCCCTCGATGGCGACCAGCTGGCCCTTGCTCAGGTACTGGCCGCAGATCTCGGCCAGGCGATCCCAGGTCACGACGTTGTGGTACTCCGACTTCTCCGTCCCGCCGCGGTACTCGTTGGTGGCGACGGCGAACTGGGTGACGGTCTTGCCGCTGGCCAGCGTGCGCAGCTCCGGGTCGCGCGTGAGGCGCCCGGTGAGCAGGACTCGGTTCATCTCGACCTCCCGGAGCGCGGACAAGCGCTCCCTGCGTGTTGCGGCGGGACGGCGGGACGGTACCGGCGGGGGCGCCGAGCGAGCGGCGCGAGCGGGAGCCTAGAGCGGGACGCTTGGCGCACATTTGGTGAGGTCTTGGCAGTCGCGCATCACGGGCTTACCATCCTCTGTCCGCGGACCCGCACGGTTCTCGAGGACAGCGCGTGCTCTCTCAGCAGATCGTCCAGTTCCTGCAGGACTTCGCGCCAGCGATCCTGTTCATCGGCCTGCTCTTCGGGCCGACGCTGCTGTTCTTCGTGCTGCGCGCGTTCTGGGGCTCGACCGGCGGCCGCCGCCAGGGCCACCTGGGCCTGGTCGACCCGGCCGACACGGTGCCCCTCGAGCAGCTCATCGACAGCGGCCAGTACTGGGTCTGCGAGCGCTGCCGCGGCCTGAACATGGACTTCGCGGTGCGCTGCTACCGCTGCGGCACCGAGCGCCCCGTCTTCGAGCCCGAGCCGGTTCCCGCCACCACGCCGGCCGCGGCGACCGCCGCTTCGCCCGGCAAGCCGGTCCTGCAGCCGTCCACGGTCGGCGCGCCGCTGCGCCCGGCGGTGCCGGTCATGGCGGCTGCAGCTGCGGCGGATCGCGAGCCGGTTGCGGTGCCCATCGAGCCCAACGGGCGGAACGGCGTCCACGAGGTCAACGGCGTCGCCGGCGCCAACGGAGCGAACGGCAAGCGGCCACCCGTCGAGCCGCGACCCTGGTGTCCGCTGCTCGGGGTGCGCGACAACCCGCGCACCGTCTACAGCTTCCCGCACCTCGACCACCGCTGCCACGCCACGTCCAAGCTCTCGCCGATCGACGCGGTCCAGCAGGCCACCTACTGCCTCACCGGGGAGTACCCCAACTGCCTCGCCTACCGCTCCCTCGCGGCGCGCCTCGGGGGAGCGGGTGCCGAGGAGCCGGTACCCGCCGGCGGGCAACGCTGATGGCGGCGTTCAGCCCAGCTCGAAGAAGCTGATCGCCAGGATCGCGTAGACGCCCAGCAGCAGGGCGCCCTCCAGCCAGTTCGATTCACCGTCCAGCGCGATCAGCGCGCTGATGCCCGCCGCGACGGCGACGGCCGCGATCTCCAACGGCGTGAAGACGAGGTCCATGGGCTGTCCGACCACCACGCCGAGCAGCACCAGCACGGGCGCCACGAAGAGCGCCACCTGGAGGCTCGAGCCCATGGCCACGGCCATGCTGAAGTCGAGGTGGTCGCCGGCCGCCAGCTTGACCGCGACGCTCTGCTCGGCGAGGTTGCCGATGATGGGCAGGATGATCACGCC
This sequence comes from Candidatus Dormiibacterota bacterium, assembly GCA_035319405.1. GTDB lineage: Bacteria > Chloroflexota > Limnocylindria > Limnocylindrales > CSP1-4 > DASPUH01. The sequence continues at coordinate 3,079 of DATHCS010000398.1, forward strand.
CACGAACAGCGGCGTGAGGTCGAACTGGGCGATGAAGGGGTCGATGGCCCCCACCAGCAGCTCCGAGAGCACGGCCAGGAGGCCCGCCGAGACGACCAGCACCCCCACCGCGACGCCCCTCGTCCAGGCAGGCCCCGCCTCGACCTCGGCGCGCTGGCCGCCCGG
>DATHCS010000399.1:0-2254 GCA_035319405.1 Candidatus Dormiibacterota bacterium
GACGAGTTTCGGCTGGCTGCGGGTATGCCGCGCCTGCTCTACCTGCGGGAGCCCGCCCCGGGACGCGACGGGCGCCTGGCCGCGATGCTGCACGGTGCCGAAGGATCGGGCGCGGTCGTCTGCCGCCGCTTCGACGACGCGGAGGAGCTCGGCCGCTGCCTGGCGGACGACCTGGCGCTGCTGCTCACCGAGCGTTTCTTCGGCGGCGCGGTGCCGCCGGTACCAGGCACCGGGGGCGGCGCCGAGCTCCGCCTGGAGCTGCCGGTCCCTCCCTACCGCCTGATCGATCGCGAGGCCGAGCTGGCGCGCCTCGATCAGCTTCTGGCGGATCCCACGGTGCGGCTGGTGACCCTCAGCGGCGCGGGGGGCATCGGCAAGACGCGCCTTGCCCTGGCCGCTGCGAGCGCCGTCCGCGCGGCCGGTGGTGCCGTGGGGTTCGTGGGGTTCGCCGCGATCCGCCACGTCGAGCTGGTGCCTGGGGCCCTGGCCGCGGGCATCGGGCTCGGGGCAAGCGATGAGGACGCCGAGGACCGGCTCGCGCTGGCCCTCGCGGATCGGCCATTGCTGCTGCTCCTCGACAACCTCGAGCAGGTCGTCGCCGCTGCGCCGTTCCTGGCCCGACTGCTGAGCGCCCTGCCTTTCCTGCGCCTGCTCGTCACGAGCCGCGAGCCTCTGCGCATCAGTGGCGAGCACGAGCTGACGGTGCCCCCGCTGCCGGTCGAGGTCGAGCAGGGGGTGGCGCCCGCGGTCGAGCTGCTCGTCGATCGTGCCGAGGCGCTGCGCCCCGGTGTCGCCGCGCCGGACACGTACGACGTGCTGGCCCAGATCGCTCACCGTCTCGACGGGCTGCCCCTCGCCCTGGAGCTCGCCGCCGCGCGCATGCGAGTGCTGTCGCCGCAGGCGCTGCTGGGGCGCCTGAGCTCGACCCTCGACCTGCTCGGCGAAGGCCCTCGCGACCTGCCCGAACGGCAGCGCACCCTGCGTGCCACCATCGAGTGGAGCCACGCCCTGCTCACTCCCGAGGAACAGCGGCTCTTCGCGCGGATGGCCGTCTTCCGGGGCGGCGCCGCGCTCAGCGACGTGGAGCAGCTCCTCGGCGGAGACGGCAACGTGCTCGACCTGGTCGGCTCGCTCGTCGACAAGAGCCTCGTGGTGCCCGTGCCGGCGGGGGACGAGCCGCGCGTGATGATGCTGGAGACGATCCGCGAGTACGCGGTCGAGCGGCTGACCGCCTCCGGCGAGCGAGCGAGCCTCGAGGACGCCCACGCCCGGCTCTTCCTGGGCCACCTCATGGCCGCGGCGCCGGCGCTCCAGGGCTCGCGACAGGCCGCCACCCTTGCCGCGCTGGAGCTCGACATCGACAACCTGCGTGCCGCGGTCGATCGGGCCCTCGCGGCCGGCGACGTGGCGCGGCTGGCCGAGCTGGGCTGGGTGGGTTGGCCCTTCTGGTGGCTGAAGGGCCACCTCTACGAGGCCGAGGGCTGGATGCGACAGGGCCTCGCCTCGCCGGCGGCGGCGGAGCTCGACGACGTGCACCGTGCGTTCCTCCAGGGGGCGCTGGCGATGCTGCTCTTCTGGGAGGGCCGGCAGGCGGCGGCGCTGCCCTTCGCCGACGTGGCGGTCGAGTCGTTCGCCGCCAGCGGGGAGCGACGCTCCGAGGTCGTCGCGCGGCTCGTGCGCTCGATGGCCCGCGGCGAGAGCGATCCCCGCTGGGGACTGCTCGATGCCGAGGCCGCCGATCGACTGAACGCCCAGCTCGGTGACACCTGGTTGCAGGGCTTCGTGGAGAACGCCAGCGGCTGGCTGCTCGAACGGGCCGACGAGGACGCCCCCGCCCTGGCGGCGCTCGATCGGGCGGTCGCCGCCGCGCGTACCGTCGGCGACCGCATCGGCATCACCATCGCCCTCGACACGCAGGGGCGGCTGTACCTGCGCCAGGGCGACCTGCCACGCGCCGCCGCGGCGCTGCGCGGCTCGCTCGAGGTGGGCCTGGCGATGGACATCACGCAGCGGTCGGCCTACGTCATCCAGGGCGCGGCGAAGGTGCTCGAGGCCGCCGGCCGGGACGCGGAGGCCGCGACCCTCGCCGGGAGCGCTGACGCGATCCGCCAGACATCGGGCGACGTCCGCTGGCTCTTCGCCCGCGAGGACGCCGATTGGGCCGACGTCCTCGCCCGACTGCGCGGCCGGCTGGGCCACGCCTCCTTCGAGACGGCGTGGGAGGCCGGTCGCGTACAACCCGCTCGCGAGGCGG
>DATHCS010000400.1:0-4943 GCA_035319405.1 Candidatus Dormiibacterota bacterium
CGTATGGCAATCCTGGTGCTCGGCGCCATCTGGCCGGCTTGCGCCCGAGCGTGGCCTCGCGTCACGCAGTGCCCCGGTTGCTGTCTGGCCGCCCCCACGCCCCGATCCCGCGTCGCGCCCCTCTCGGGTTGCTGAACGGACGAACCGGTTCCCGTCGATCCGCCAGGACAGCTGCGCCCGACCCGGTTGCGCGCGCGCCACAGCGCGGCGACGAGGGATTGGAGCGGTGGTCCCATTCGAGCGTGGGGGCCGGGCCCGACTCTGGACGGGAGTGGTGGAGATGAGGGGACTCGAACCCCTGACCCCCGCGATGCGAACGCGGTGCTCTCCCAGCTGAGCTACATCCCCATGCGGCCGCGGCAGTATACCGCGCGGTCCGAGCGATTAGCCTTGAAGCGAGCGGAACGAGCCGAGGTTCCCCGTGTCGCTGCACCTGCTCCTGGCGGCCCTGGCCACGATCGGTTGTGTCGGCTGGGTGGCCTATGTGCTGGCGCCGTCGGCGCGCCAGGCACCGGCGCGTCGGCCGGGTCGGCTGCTGTTGCTGGCTTGGGGTGGCGTCGCGGTGGTCCTGGTCAGCGTCGGCGTGGCGGGCGGCTACCTGCTGGCCGCCCTGGCGGGCCTGGCGCTCGCGCTGGCCCTGCCGTGGCTCCGGCCGCGGATCGTGGAGCGCTTCGGAGGACCTGATCGGCGCTGGCTGCTGGCCCAGGCCTGGGAGGCGCTGGAGCCGGTGCGCTCGGATCCGCATCCCGATCCCGGGGACGCGGCCTGGGCGCGGGTCATCCTGCGCCAGCTCGACACGCTGCGAACGGTGGAGACCGACGAGTTCATCGATCTCCTGCAGGGCGACGTACGGGCTCGGCTGGACGGATCGCCGGGGGTGGATCCGGCCTGGTCCGGGGCCCGTCTCGAGGAGCTGGCGGGCCAGCTCTTCGGGCCGGGGGGAGAGCGCCCCCAGGCTTGACGGATAGAACAGATGTTCTATCATTAGCAGGGCCATGGAGACCCGCATCGGCCCTGTCATCCCCGTCTCGCCGGCGCACCCGGAAGCCGCCCTGGAGGGAGCGCTCGCCCGCCTGGAGGCGCGTTGGGGCAGCGCGGCCATCCGGCTGGGCGGCGTCGGATCGATAGGTGAGCCGGTGTCCGGGCGAGCGACCCCCGCCGTGGAGGGGTCGCTGGCCCTGCTGCCCAGCGAGGCGCCACTGCCCGCCCCCTCCGCCGCGCGGCTTGAGGCGGTCGTCTCGACTGGCTTCCCGGCGCTCGATGCCGCACTCGGCCCGGGCGGTTTGCCACGGGGAGCGACGGCCGTCGTACGGGGCGGTGCCTCGTCGGGCAAGACCACGCTCGCCCTGCGCACCCTGGCCGAGGCGCAGGCCGGTGGGGCCCTGGCAGCGTGGCTGGATCTCGGGCAGACCTTCGATCCCCTCGAGGCGGTGGCCCGTGGCGTGGACCTGCGCTGGCTCGTGGTGCTGCGACCGGCGGATCCTGAGGAAGGCTTCCGACTGGCCGGGACGCTCCTCGCCGGTCGGGCGGTCGACCTGCTGGTGGTGGACCTGCCGCCCCGCCTGAGGGCTCGCCACGCCGCGCTGCTGCGGCGGCTCGTGGCCCATGCGCGGCGCCTGGAGGCGCGACTCCTGCTGCTGGAGCCGGCCACCTCCGGAAGCTCCCTCGCCGGGATCCTGGGCGAGGTGGCCGGCCTGCGCCTCGAGCTGACGCGGCAGGACTGGATCCGCCTCGGGCGCGACGTGATCGGTCAGCGCACGAGCGTGGCCGTGGCCAAGAACCGCTTCGGGCCGCCCGGTCGGCAGGTCGAGCTGGTCATCCAGTACGCGCTCGAGGGCGACCAGGCGGCCGATCCGGCTCGCCTGCTCGACCATGGGCCCCCGGCGGTCAGCGCAGCCCACCCGATGCCCCCGCTCACCCCTACCCGGATCCCTCGACCCGATGCGCCTTCTTCACCTCGCCTGGCCCCATCTACCGCTCCGCCTCGAGGCCACGCGACGAACCCTGCCGGCCGGTCCACTGATCCTGGGCGGCCAACCCTGGCAGGCGGGCATCGTGCTCGACGCGAACCCCGCCGCGCAGCAGCTGGGGGTCCGCCGCGGGCAGCCGCTGGGGAGCGCCCATAAGCTCGCCCCCGAGGCGACCTTCCTGGACCCCGAGCCGGCCACGTACCGGGCTGCCGTGGAAGCGGCGCTGGAGGCACTGGGCGACTTCACCCCGGCCGTCGAAGGGGAGAGCGACCCGGCGGCCGCAGCCTTCGGGCGGATGCTGCTCGGCGTCGAGGGGCTGACCCGCCTGTGGGGCGATGAGCCGACGCTGCGCCGGCGTGTCGAGGAGCGGCTGGCGCCGCTGCTGCCCGGCAAGCCGCGAGCCGGCTTCGGCAACACGCGCTTCGGCTCGGCCGTGGCCGCCGTCGTGGAACGCGACGTGCCCCCCGGTCCCTCGCCCGTCGAGGCGGCCTTCCTGGCGCCCCTGCCGATCGGTCTGCTGCCGGCCGACGAGGCGACCCGGGCACGCTTCCGACACTTCGGGCTGACCCGCCTGGGCGACCTGGCGCGGTTGCTCCGTTCGGCCGTGGTAGCCCGTTTCGGGCCCCCCGGTGGTGAGCTCCAGGATCTCGCCCGCGGGCTTGACGGTCGGCCGCTCGTGCCTCGTCGACCGGTCGAGCGGTTGCGTGCGGAGGCCCAGCTGGAGCCGCCCGTCGAGACGCTCGAACCGCTGCGCTTCGTGCTGCATCGCCTGGTGGGCGCGCTCTGCGCACAGCTGTCGGCACGCGGCGCCGGCGCCGCCCAGGCGACCCTCGAGCTGGGGCTGGAAGGCGCCCCGCAGCACCGGCTCCGCCAGCTGCTGCCTGAACCGGTCGCCTTGCCCGATCTCATCGAACGCCTGCTGGCGACCCGCCTCGAAGCCGAGCCGCCGGGGGCGCCGGTGGTCCGGATGGCCCTCGAGCTGGACGGGCGCGCGCCCGTGGCCGGTACCCAGCTGGGCCTCTTCACACCCCAGTCGGCCCGTGCGGACCGCCTGGCCTGGCAGCTGGCGGCGCTGGCCATCCGCTTCGGGCCCGATCGCCTGTGGCACGTCGCGTTGCAGGATCCCGAGGCCCGCCTGCCAGAAGCCCGCGCGGCATGGCGGCCCGCCACGGCGCCACCGGGTGCCCCGCACCCCGGAGATCACCCGTGACCCGCCTGCTCGGCCAGCATCCCGCCGTCGAGATCGACCTCGACGCGGCGGGCCGACCGGTGCGCCTGCGTTGGGCTGGCACCAGCGAGTCGGTCGAGGCCTGCAACCAGTGGCGCGTCGAGGAGGCATGGTGGCGTCGCCCGATCCGACGCACCTACTTCAAGCTGGTCGGACCGCGTCTGCTCGTCCTCGTCTACCGCGACGAGCTGGACGGCAGTTGGCACCTCGAGCGCCTCTACGACTGAGGCACCCCACCGGCCCATCAACCTCCCGAAAACGCGACTCGACCCCGGGGGAGACCGGGGCCGAGTCGGAGGAGAGAGGCGGGCTGCGGCCTCGGGGTGAGGAGGAGCAAACCCCTCGGCCGGATGCAGCGCCGCCCATCGGACTTCGGTTCGACGCTCCTAAGACGGCCGGCGCACGACCGGTGTGACGGCCTCAGGCCGTTCGCCGGATCGGTCGCCCCTCGCGCGCGAGCTGCTCGATCAGGTCGGCCGCCCGGATCGTGCCGGGCGCCGCCTGCAGGCGGGCCGCGATGGCGTCGAGGCGTCCCCGCAGCCCTCGATCCGCCAGCAGTTCCTCGATGGCGCCCAGCAACGCCCCCTCCGTGAAGGTGTAGGTCGGCAGCCGCCGCCCGAAGCCGAGCTCCTGCACCCGTTGCGCATTGTCGTACTGGTCCCAGAAGAGTGGCAGCACGATCATCGGGCGCCCGTGGTGGAAGCACTCCGTGACGGTGTTGTTGCCGCCATGGGTGATGACCAGGTCCACCTGCGGCAGGATCGCCGGCTGCGGCACGAACTCGGCGCCCCACATGTTCTCGGCGAGGTGCAGCTGGTCGTGCTGCGGGCCCATGCTGACGATGACGCGGCAACGGCTCCGCCCAAGCACGTCGATGAGGCGCTGCATGAGCTCCACGTCGGCCGAGCCGAGGCTGCCCAGGCTGAGGTAGACCAGGGGCCCGGAGCGCTCGGCGAGGACGGCCGGCAGGTCGAACGGGATGTCGATCCGCCGGACGCAGCTGTCGAGCCGGTGCCAGGTCGCGTCCAGGGGGGCGGCACGCCGGTAGTCGACCTCGGCGGGATACAGGTAGAGGTTGAGCCACGGGGAGGTGCCGATGAAGTCGGGACCGAGCGGGCCGTCGGCCAGGCCCGGCGCGCCGCAGTCCCGGGCGAAGGCATCGAAGCTGGCCCACAGCTCGGCGTGGCTGGTTCGATACGCCTCGCGGAAGGCGGGCCAGGCATCGCGCTCGGCCTCGCCGTACCCGGAGAAGACCGGCGGCACCTGGGGATCCTTGAGCTCGGCGGGGTTGCAGGAGACGATCCGGACCCAGGGGTGCCCCGCCGTCGTCACGGCCGGGAAGGCCACCACGTTGTCCTCGACCACGACATCCGGCTGGAGCTCGGAGAGGATCTCCACCAGCCGCGGCTGCACGTATCGAGCGCCGTCGACCAGGGCGCGCCAGGTCGGTTCGAGGAAGGTCGCCAGCTGCTCGATGGTCGGCTTGCGGAACTCCGGTGCCGTGTCGCGGATGAAGTCCTTCCAGAACTGCCCGGGCACCTCGGGCTCACCCGGCAGACCCGTTCCCGCCACCCCGTCGCCACCGGGGTCGCCCACCAAGGGAGCCAGCCGCATCCGCCGCTCTTCGAATCCCTTGGCCTCGAGCGATCCCGCAAACGACTCCTCGACGATGAAGACGACGCGCACGCCCCGCCGCCGCAGCACGTCGGCGATACCGACGCAGTTGTTCGTCGGGCCGAACGCGC
>DATHCS010000401.1:0-4862 GCA_035319405.1 Candidatus Dormiibacterota bacterium
CGCACGTGCCGGACGGCGCGCCAGGCGAACACGAGGTCGGTGAACTCCTCGAGGGTCGGTGGCCGCCGCGTCACCACCTGGAACTCGGAACGGTCGTCCTCGTCGCGGTCGAGCGTCTCCACCAGCAACCCGCCCCCGACCCTCGCGAAATCGAGGTTGGCGATGCCGTAGTCAGCCAGACCCTCGCGGGCCTGGCTGGGGACCTGGAGCAGGGCCAGGTCCGGCTTGTCGGCCAGGATCGCCAGCGCGACCGTGCTGAAGGCCGGCGCCACGACGGCCTCGAAGGGGGTCTCCACGATCTCGTTGGCCGTCGCCTCGTCCAGTTCCCGGTTGATGCCGAGGGTGGCCCCGAACGAGTTGACCGGATCGCAGGCGAGGGCGCGTCGGTAGGCCTCGGCGAGCTGATCGTGCGAAGCCAGCCCGACCGGGTTGCCGCGCTTGACGACGGCCACGGTGGGCACGGCGAAGTCGTTCACGATCCGGTGCGCGGCGTCCTGGTCCAGCAGGTCGTTGTAGGTCGAGGGCTGGCCCTGCAGGCGGACGGCGTCAGCGATGGTGCCCGCCCGGTGGGTGGTCTCGCGGTAGAACGCGCCGCGCTGGTGGGGGTTCTCGCCGTACGGCAGATCGGCCAGCTTCTCCACCACGAGCGTGAGGTGCTGCTGGAATCGCTGCCCCGCGATGTGGTTGAGGTACGCCGCGACCTCGGCATCGTAGGCGGCCGCCAGGGCGAATGCGTCGGCGGCGAGGCGCTGGCGCAGCTCCGGCGAGACCTGGCCGTGCTCGTGCAGGTCGGCCAGCACGGCCGGGTAGTGCTGCGGGCTGCAGACGGCGGCGACACCCGCGAAGTTGCGGGCGGCCGCGCGCAGCAGCGCCACGCCGCCGACGTCGATCGTCTCGATGGCCTCATCGAGCGGCAGCAGCCCGCTGCCGGCCTGCGGCGCGAAGGGGCGCACGTTGACGACCACCAGGTCGAGCGGCTCGATGCCCTGCTCGGCCAGCTCGGCCAGCTGCTCGGGGCGGTCGCGCCGGGCCAGGATGCCCGCGTAGATCGCGGGGTGGAAGGTCTTGACGAGGCCGCCCAGCAGCTGCGGCAGGTCGGTGAGGGCGGAGACCGGCGCCGCGTCCACTCCGTCGGCCGCGAGCGTGTCGCGGGTGCCGTCGGTGGCGAAGAGCTCGACGCCCAGCTCCCGCAGCTCCCGCGCCAGGTCGACGATGCCCTCGCGGTCGGCCACGGAGAGCAGGGCACGCACTTGGGCTCCTCCGTGCGGTGGGCGGTGGCGTGGCGGACGGGCGCTGCGTCGGACGTGGCGAGTATAGCGTCGAGGCTCTGGTATCCTGCCCCTCCCGATGGCAGCCCTGAGGCGGACGCGCGCGTGAACCTGGCGCCCTGGGAGTACCTCTTCACTCCCTTCACGTCACAAGCCTTCCACGACATCTTCTGGCCCATCTTCGCCGCCTCGTTGATCGTGCTCATCGGTCAGGTCGTGCTTTACAACGTGCGCACCCGGCAGCTGCGGCGCTTCGAGCCGCTCGTGGCGATGCAGGAGTGGCTGCTCTGGACGGGCCTGCTCACCTTCGGACTGGTGCTCGTCGAGGCCGTCTTCCGCTTCTACTTCCTGTTCGTGGTGGTGACCCTCGTGATCGGCCTGGGGACCTACGTGTGGGTGCGCTTCTGGTTCTGGCCTCCCCAGATCGCCGGCTACAACCAGCAGCTGCGTCGTGCTCGCTTCTTCTCCCAGGCGCGCTACAAGCATCCCGAGGCGACCATCCGGACTCGTCGCCGCCGGCGACGGCGCTGAGACAGGGGCGTCGGCGGTGGAGATCCGGCGCTTCGGACCGGGCAACCGGCGTCCCGAGGGGCCGCCCGGCACGCGCGGCGTCCAGGCCCAGGTGATGCATCAGGACGCCAGGGGCTCCGTGGCGGAGCTGTCGTTCGGGGCGCGCGCCATGATCACGCCCCACAGCAATCCCAACACCACGCTGTTCGTGGTGGTCAGCGGGGGAGGCTTCGTGCAGGTCGGCGAGGAGCGCGCTCGTGTGCACCACGGCGAGGCCGTGGTGTGGCCCGCCGACGTCCCCCACGGGGCCTATACCGACGGCAGTGAGATGCGCGCCATCGTGATCGAGTTCAGCGGCCCCGACGACGCCCTCGTGCGTGGCCTGCTGGAAGGGTCGGCCACGAACCCGCTGCGCCAGGGCACGACCGCGGACGGCGCCCTCGCGCCGCGGGCGGCTGGCGCCGAGCCCTACGATGCCTCCACTGGCGAGCCCTGGTAGGGGCCGCAGCCCGATCGCGCGGACCGCGACGATCGGGCTGATGGCGACCCTGCTGGTCGCCTGCGCCGTCGGCCAGCCGGGCCCGACCGCATCGGGTGCGACAAGCCCCAGGGGCTCCGCCGGCGGGGACACCCGGCCGGTCGCCACGACCATGTCAGGCGCCGGCTCCTCGCCGTCGAGTTCCGCGGCGTCCGGGCCTTCGGGGAGCGGCGCGGGGGCGCCGGACGGGGTGCCGGTGCCGACCCCGTCCCCGCCCGGCGCTGGCGCTGCCGCCCTGCCGCTGGCGTCGCGGCTCGGGCCGTGGCTGCAGGACGAGCTCGCAGCCGCCCTCGGGCGGCTGCGGCTGGCCGGCGTCCAGGCGAGCGTGGTCTTCGCGGACGGGAGCTCGTGGACCGGCGCCGCCGGGCTGGCCGACGTGGCGGCCGAGCGACCGGTGACCACCTCGACCGTGTTCGACGTGGGGAGCATCACCAAGACCTTCGTGGCGGCCGAGGTGCTGCGGCTCGCCGAGGCGGGCGTGCTGCGGCTGGACGACCCGCTGTCGCGCTGGCTGCCGAGCTACCCCAACGCCGCGCACATCACGCTGCGCCAGCTGCTCAGCCACACCAGCGGTCTAGCCGACTACTTCTGGAGCGCCACCCTCTTCCGGCGCCTGGACGCCGCGCCGCGCACGCCCTGGAACGCCGGCCGGCTCCTGCCCTACATCGGCAAGCCGCTCTTCAAGCCAGGCACCGAGTGGCGCTACTCGAACACTAACTACCTGCTGCTCGGCATGGTCGTGGAGGCGGCCACGCGGCGGACGCTGGAGAGCGAACTGCAGACCCGATTCCTCGGTCCGCTCGGCCTGCGCCACACCGTGCTCCAGGACGACGCGCCGGTCGTCCGGGCGGTCTCGGCCGGGCCGCTGGCCCTGCCCTACCGGCGAGCGCCGAACGGCTCGTCCGGCTTCGTCTCGCGCTGGGATGGATCCGGCTACCTGCCCTACACGTCGCTGGCCACGGCGCTCGGCCCCGTCGGCGGCATCGCCAGCCGTGCGGACGAGATCGCTCGCTGGGGAGCGGCGCTGTACGGCGGCCGGGTCGTCTCGGCCGACTCGCTGGCGGCCATGGAGGACGTCGGCATCAGCCGTCCGTTCAAGCCCGCGGAGCTGTATGGCCTGGGTACCGTCCAGCTGGTCGAGGACGGCTATCTCAGCTACGGACACGGCGGCGCCGTCACCGGCTATCGGGCGGCGCTGCGCTACTTCCCCGACTTCGGCGCCACCGTCGCGGTGCTCACCAACCTCGACGGCGCCGATCCCGACGCCGTGGTGGGGACGCTGCTCGGCGTGCTCAGCGCGGCGAGCCGCTGGCGCGAGGGCGGTCCGGCGCGCGACTGAGGGCGGCCCCGAGCTGGCCCAGGATCCGCGCGGTCGCGCCCCACACGATGTGCCCGTCGACCTCGTAGGCGCCGAACCGGAGCCGCCACCCTCCCCGCTCCAGTTCCACGACCCGGAGCGGCGCCGCGGGCAGGAAGGCGGAGACGGCCGGCCGCAGGATCGCCGCGACCTCGCGCGCGTCGGGCTGCAGGCGCGGCTCGTGCCCGGCGACGGCCACGACGGGCAGCACCCGGAAGCCCGACACGCGGATCACGACCTCGTCAAGGCGGCCCAGCAGCTCGACCCCGGCGGCCGCCGCGTCGAGGCCGACCTCCTCGCGCGCCTCACGCAGGGCGGCCGCCTCGGGCGACGCGTCCTCGCGGTCGACCGCTCCGCCAGGGAAGGCCACCTCCCCAGCGTGTCGGAGGTCGCCCGCAGGGCGCTCGATCAGGACCAGCCTGGCGGTGCCGGCCTGGTCCGGGTAGACCAGCACCAGGACCGCGCTGTCGCGGGCCGGACCGAAGAAGAGGGGCCGATCGCTGCCCGGGTGGCCCTCCGGGTCGAGCAGCGCGACCGGCTCCAAAGCCGTCGGTGCCGGGGGCAACGGGTGCGGCAGCCGCTGCAGGCCCGCCCGGATGGCGGCGAAATCGCCGCCGTGCTCAGGCATCGCGCGCGTCTGCTGCGGTATCGCGCGGCAGGCGGTAGGCCAGCGCCCGTAGCGGCGGTTCCAGGGGGACGTGGCGGCCCAGGACGAGCACCTGGAAGCGACCCATGGCCGCGGGGTCGAGCAGCCGCAAGAGGGCCCCCCGCGCAGCCCGGTAGCGTGCCGCGTCCGTGTCGCGGCGGCGGCCCAGCTCGACCAGGGCCTCGCCGGCGCCGAGGCCGGCCATCGCCTCCGCCTGGCTCGTGCGGCCCAGGACCACCAGCCCCGCCGCGCGCGCCACCCGCTCGAGCGCGCTCGTGTCGACGTGGGCGGTCAGGTCCTGCTCGCCGACGGCGCGGAAGGGATCGTCCCCGGCATGGTGCGCGCGGTAGGTGCGCAACAAGCCCTCGGGGTGGCGTCTTCCGTAGAGGGTCGCCGCCGGCCCGCCGTAGTCGATGAGCACCGCGTAGCCCCGCGCCAGGCGAGCCGGCAGGGCGGCCACCCAGTCCAGCGCCGCGAGCGACACCTCCGCCCGCTGGGCGTCCTCGAGGTGCACGCCCGAAGCGTCCAGCGTCTCGAAGAGGC
>DATHCS010000402.1:0-4668 GCA_035319405.1 Candidatus Dormiibacterota bacterium
AACTCGATGGTCATCGGCTGTGGGAACTTGGGGGCGTCACCCCAGCCCCCTCCCTGCGGGTCGAAGGCGGCCTCGATGCGCTCGACGGCGCGCTCGAGCAGCGCCTCGTCGACGACCGACAGGCGGGCGGGACGAGCCACCAGCGGCCGCCCGTCGAGGCCGATCAGCGGCGACGCGGCGGCGTCCTCGGCCGAGGCGACGGGTTCCGCGCTTCGACCGGCCAGTGCCGCGGCGACGCGATCGGCGACGGCCTCCACGCCGGCCCGGTCGTCGTGCCAGGCCAGGGCGATCGCGGCCAGGACGTCGCGGAAGGCCGGCAGTCCGTGGCGGCGGTCGGAGGGGAAGTAGGTCCCGCCGTAGAACGGCCGCCCGTCCGGCGTCAGGAACACGCTGAGCGGCCAGCCGCCCTGTCCGGTCAGCGCCTGGACCGCGTCGAGGTAGATCGCGTCGAGGTCCGGGCGCTCCTCCCGGTCGACCTTGATGGCCACGAAGGCCCCGTTGAGATCCCCGGCCGTGGTCGGGTCCTCGAACGACTCGCGCTCCATCACGTGGCACCAGTGGCAGGCGGCGTAGCCGATGGAGAGGAAGATGGGCCGGTCGAGCAGCCGCGCGCGCTCGAGCGCCTCGCGTCCCCAGGGGAACCAGTCGACCGGGTTGTGGGCGTGCTGGAGGAGGTACGGACTCGTCTCGTCCGCCAGCCGGTTGGGGGGTCGCTCGGCGGTGGCCACGCACCGATGGTACGCGCCTCCACGGCCGTGGCAGGATGGCACGCGTGGAGTCGACCTCGGAGAAGCCGCGCCTGGCCAAGCTGGGGGTCCGCCCCGGCGCCCGAGTGGCCATCGTCGGCAGCGTCGATGACGGATTGCCGCACGAGCTGGCGTCGCAGACCACGGACGTTCGCCGCGGCGCTCCCGCGCCGGGCACCGACCTCGTCTTCCTGGCCGCCGACGCCCCCGGCGACCTCGCGGGCCTCGCGGACCTGCGGGCGCGCCTCCGTCCCGACGGCGCCATCTGGGTCGTGTCGCGGAAGGGCCGCGCGGCCACGCTTCGCGACGTCGAGGTGATGGCGGCCGCGCGGGAGGCCGGCCTCGTGGACAACAAGGTGATCGCCTTCAGCGCGACCCACACCGCGCTGCGGCTGGTCATCCCCCGGGCCGCGCGGTCGGCGATCCGGGGCTGACGCGCGGCCCGCCGGTCGCGGTGGGCTAGGCCAGCGCCTCGTCGATGGCGGCGCGCAACGTCAGCGCCCGGCCGGCCGCCCACGCCGCCTCGAAGGCTTCGCTCCCGGCCGCGTCGCGCGCGTCGGCCAGTGCCTGCTCGTAGCGTGCGCGCTGGTCCCTGGTGAGCGGCGTGTTGCCGAGCTCCTCGATGAGGCGAGCCGCGGCACCCCACAGACGCGCTCCGACCAGCGGCTGGCCCGTGCTCGCGGCCGCGCGCGCCAGCCCGTCGAGGTCGTCGGCGATGCGGAGCCGATCGTCGAGGTCGCGTCCCAGCTCCAGGCTTTCCCGGAAGCTTGCCCGCGCCGCTTCGGGGTCGCCGGCGTAGAAGGTGGCCCAGGCGAGCTCGCTGAGCGCACCCGCCACGCCGCTCGTGTCGCCCAGCTGGCGCGAGACCTCCAGCCCTTCCCTGGCCAGCTCGGCCGCGCCCGCGTAGTCGCCGCGCTGCGTGTGGAGGCTGCCCAGGTTCGACAACGCCGCGAATAGGCCGCGCAGCTCGCCCGCGGCGCGGTAGGCCTCGATCGCCTCGCTGTAGCGCTGCTCCGCCGTCGCCGGGTCATCGCGCAGGATCGCCACGATGCCCATCAGGTTCAGCACGTTGGCGACGCCCGCCGCGTCCTGGCGGGTTCGATCGAGCGCCAGCGCCGAGTCCAGCTCGGCCTGGGCCGTGTCGTACGTGCCCTCAAGGATCGTGAGCATGCCCGATCCGGCGAGGGCCTTCGCCCGCACCTCGTCCGGCAGCGGCTGGTCCGTCGTCGCGGCAGCCAGTGCCTGACGCAGCCAGTTGCGGCCCTCCTCGAGATGGCCCCGGATGAGCCAGAAGCGACTCAACGATCCCGCCAGGCTGGCGGCCAGCGGCGGCTCGTTGGCGATGCTCCACCCCAGCGCGGCCCGCAGCTCGTCGTGGGCTCCCTCGAGCCGCTCCAGGAACTCCGCTTGGCGCGGCCCCCGGTACTCGAGTTCGGCCTCCTCCGCGAGCGCCAGCAAGCGTCGTGCGTGGCGCTCGTGGACCGCGGGGCCGTCCGGCAGCGCCTCGAGCCGCTCCCGGGCGAACTCGTGGATCGTGGCCAGCATGGCGAAGCGCGACTCGGCCGCCACCTCGGACGACTGCACGAGGCTCTGATCGACCAGCGCGTCGAGGCACGACAGGACGTCATGACGCCCGTCGCCGCAGACGGCCTCGACGTCCTCCAGGCGCGCCGGCCCGACGAAGACAGCGAGCGACGCGAAGAGGTGCTGCTGGTCCGGCCCCAGGAGGGCGTGGCTCCATTCGATCGTGGCGCGCATCGTGCGCTGCCGCTCCGGCAGGTCGCGGGCCCCCATCGTGAGGAGACCCAGCCGATCGTCCAGGCGGGCCAGGATGGCCTCCAGGGGGAGTACCCGGAGACGGGCCGCGGCGAGCTCCAGGGCGAGCGGAAGGCCGTCGAGCGCGCGGCAGATCGCGGCGATGGAGGCCGCCGTGGCGGCGGTCAGCTGGAGCTCCGGCCGGACCTCGTGCGCTCGCTGCAGGAAGAGCCGCACCGCGCTGTACTCCTCCAGCCCCACGTCGGTGTCCGACCAGCCGCCCGGCGGTCGTCCGAGTGCGGTCGAAGCGACGGCCACGGCAGCGGCCGTCGGGGAGGCCGCGGTCACTCGGGCGGTGGGTGGCAGGGCCAGCGGCAGGAGCGGCACGTCGCGCTCGGCCCGGATCCGCAGCAGGGATCGGCTGGTGACCAGCATCGTGCAGTCGGGTGACGCCTCCAGCAGGTCCGCCAGGATGGGGGCCGCGTCGGTCAGGCGCTCGAAATCGTCGAGGACGAGAAGCACCCGCCGTTCGCGCAGGTGCGCCTTGAGCACGTCGAGGAGGGGCTGATCGCCGCCCATGCGCACGCCCAGCGCGGAGGCGATGGCCGCCGGCACGAGGTCCGGTCCCGCGACGCGCTCGAGCGGCACCCAGACCACGCCGTCACGGAAGTGCGGCTGGGCGTCGCGCGCCACCTCCATGGCCAGGCGGCTCTTGCCGATCCCGCCGGGACCGCTCAGGGTGACCAGGCGCACGCGATCGTCCGTCAGCAGCTCGCGGACGAACGCGACCTCGGCCTCACGACCGATGAGCGAGGTCAGTGGCACCGGCACGCGACCGGCTCCCGCGGGAGGCGCGGATGGCTCGTTCGCGGCGGCCTCCTCGAACCGCTCGGTCAGCAGCAGGGCGAGATCGGAGGGGATGAGCTCCTGCAGCTCCTCGGCGCGCTCGAATTTGTGGTAGGAGACCTGGTCGTCGGCCTTGATGCGGGCCAGCAGGTCCGCCAGGCGCGGGTCGCGGTCAGGAGCGGGCAGCTTGACGTAGACGAGCTTCGGCCGATCGCCCGCCAGCAGGTACTCGTCTTCGAGCCCGGAGACCGACTCGCCGGGCGGCACCCAGCCGTACTGCTGCCAGTAGACCGCCAGGAAGATGTCGCTCTGCTCGAGGTAGGCGCGGTAGAGCTCGCGTGGCGGATGCGGCCGCGCCCCCAGCTCGAAGAGGATCGGCGTCAGGTGCAGCCCCGCGACGGCATCGCGTGCGGTGGCCCGCTCGGCGGCCAGCTCGGCGAGCGTCGAGCTGATGAAGACGCGCAGGCGTTGCTCGGACGTGCGCACCCGCCGTTCACCCATGGCTCACCCGGGCCAGCTCGCCATCCTCCCCGGTCGTGGCGGCCACATCGGCGCGCGCCCGCACGGCGGCAGCCCGGTCCCGGATCGCCGTCTCGGGGGCCGCTCGGCCGGCGGCCTCGGCGGCCTCCCAGGCCCGGCGGTCGATTCCGGCGCGGGCCTGCTCCAGCTCGGCCAGCGTGCGATCCCCCTCGGCCTTGCCGCGCCGGTAGCCCGTCGCCTGGCGCACGGCCTGTGCCGCACCCCAGAACCAGGCCGTCTCCAGCGGGTCGTTGGGAGCCAGGCTCAGCCCGAGCTCCTCGAGCCCCAGCGCGACCACGCCGCGGACACCCACCCGCTCCGCGATCCCGAGCGCCTCGGCCGCGTCCCGAACGGCGCGCTCGGGGTGGCCTGCGGCTCGATCGATGGCGGCCAGGTCGGCCAGCGCAAAGGCCTCTTCGTGGCGGTCACCGAGCTCACGCGCCGTGACGAGGGCCGACTGGAGCGCCTTCTGGGCCTCGTCGAGGCGCCCCTGCAGCATGAGGTTGAGCGCCAGATTGTGCGACACCACCGCCCAGCGCTGCCGATCGCCGAGTCGGACCTGGATCATGGCGCTCTCGCGGACCATCGTCTCGGACAGTTCCAGGTTCCCCGCGTCCGCCTCGACCAGGGCCAGGTTGGCCAGCGCCACCCCGACGCCGGCCTCATCCCCGAGGCGGCGGCGAAGCGCCAGCATCTCCTCGAAGACCTGCCGCGCTCGCGGCAGGTCGGCACTGAAGTTGGCCACTCCGCCGAGCGTGTTGAGGGCGGTCGAGACGGCCCACTCGTTGCCCAGCTCCTTCCA
>DATHCS010000403.1:0-8805 GCA_035319405.1 Candidatus Dormiibacterota bacterium
CACCCACCGAGTCGACCGCACCGACCGAGAATCCGACCGGCTCCACCACGCCGACCGAGTCGGCGCCGACCGAGAGCCCGACCGGCTCCGCCGAGCAGACCGGCGGGTCGCCCAACGTGACCCCGCCCTCGACCTCGACGGACGGCTCGGGCGGCGGCGCCAACGGCGGCGTCCTGGCCCTGGCCCTCGCCATCCTGGGCATCAGCGCCGCCGGCGTCCTGGTCCTCGCCCCCAAGCCTGCCAGCAAGCGCCGCCGCTAGGCCGATGACCGGGCGCGGCCCCCGGGTCGCGCCCGACCGCTTGCGACGACACGAGACGGACGTCGGAGCCTGACCGGCGTCCGTCTTCGTGTGCCCGCCGCAGCGGGCCTCAGATCGCGATCGTGAGACCCGGACGGGCCAGCCCCACGGGGCCGTGGAACTCGCGCCGGGCGGCGGGCAGCGAGCCCCTCGCGAACTCGTCCAGCACGTGCGTCAGCACGAGGCGCGCGGCGCCGCCTTCGCGGGCTGCCCAGCCGGCCTGGGCCGCGGTCATGTGCTCGACCTCCTCGACCGCGGGTCCGCTGCCCCAGCTCGCCTCGCACAGCAGGCTGTCGCCCGGCAGTACCAGGGGCAGGAGATCTTCCGGGCGCCCGCAGTCGCCCGAGTAGACGAGTCCCGGGCTCTCCCGACCGGCGCGGGCGACGCGGAAGCCGAAGCTCGAGGCCGTGTGCGTGACGCGCTCGATCGTGAGGTCGAACGGGCCCACCCGGCGCCGCCCCGGCGCGAGGTCGGGGCGAACGGCGAGCACGTCCAGGAAGCCCGGCTCGCCGTTGAGCGCGTCGTAGCGTTCGCGCAGTCCGGCCGGCGCATGCAGCTCGAGCTGCCCCACGGGATGCGGCGCGTACATCAGGTAGTGGCGCAGCGGCACGAGGTCGATGTGGTGATCGGGGTGCAGATGGCTGATGGCCACCGCGGCGACGCTGGCCGGCTCGCGCCGGCGCGCCAGTGCCTGGAAGCTGCCGTGCCCCAGGTCGAGGACGAGCGCGGCGTCGTCGGCCTCCACGAGGTAGCAGGACGAGGCCGCGGCGCGGCGCGTGTAGGCCGGTCCGGGACCGATCACGGTCAGTTGAAGGCCGCTGACCCCCAGCGGCCGCGCCGCGCGCTCGCGCGTCATGCAGCGGAGCTCTGCAGGACCGCCGCCAAGGCCCCTTCCGCGAGCTCGACGGCCACGGCCGCCTCGCCGCGTCGGAAGGTGAGGGCGCGGAAGCCCGCTGCCCCGATCGCGACGTAGGCAGCTCGCAAGCCCGCCGCGAAGCTGGCGATGCGGTGCGCGTCGGAGCCGGGCACGACGCGCTGCCCGCCCAGGGCACGGAAGCGGGCCACGATCTCGGCCGGCGGGTAGAGCGCGCCTGGGTGCGGGAAGGGTCCGCCCTGGCCGCTGCGCAGGCCCGAGCTGTTGACCTCGAGCGCAGCCCCGGCCTCCACGATCGCCACCAGGAGTCGCTCGTAGATGTCCGCGTGGTCCTCGATCCCGATCGGGCCCAAATAGGGCGTGGTCCAGCGCTTGATCACGTCGAGGTGCCCGATGGTGTCGAAGAGGCTGCTGCGGATCGAGGCCTCGACCTCGTCCCAGTACCAGGCCGTGGCCTCTCGCAGGCTGCGCGTCCTGCACCATGCGGCTGCCGTGGCCGGGCTGGCCAGGGGGTGGTCGCGGGCCAGGTGCACCGAGCCGATGACGTAGTCGTAGGGGTGACCTGCAAGGTGCTCCCGGATCGCGGTCTCGTGGCGGCGCTCGTAGGTCACCTCCACGCCGAAGCGGATGGCCGGCCGGCCGGCCCAGCGTTCGGCCGCCTCACGCACTGAGCGCAGGCGGCGGTCGTAGTCGGCGAAGGCGAAGGCCGGTGCCTCGGGCGAGAAGTCCAGGTGGTCGGTGATGGCGACCTCGGCCACTCCGCGGGCGCGGGCCAGCGCCGCGTACGCGTCGATGGGCACATCGGCGTCGGGCGACAGGTCGCTGTGGAGATGGGCGTCGAGGGGCAGATCGAGGAGCTCGTCCGGCCCCGGCTGAGCGACCGGGGCGGCCTCGGGGTCGTTCGGCACGGGTGAGCTGGCGGACATCGCGCCACAGGCTACAGGATGGGCTGCACCGCCGACACAGCCGAGCGGCTCCGGCCCGGCCCGGCTAGAGTGACCTCGATGACGGACCAGCGCGGCCGCCTCGCTGCGATCCGCGATCCAGCGGCACGCGACCATGCCCTGCCGCGCTACGACGACCTCGCCTACCGCGACGTGTTCTGGCGCGAGCGGGCCTATGAGGACCTCGCCGACCGGATCGCGCTGCGCGCGCTGCTGCCGCCCACGGGCGAGCGGCTCCTGGAGGTCGGGGCCGGGTTCGGCCGGCTGGTGCCCGAGTACCGGGGCTGGCGCGAGATCACGCTCGTCGATGCCTCCGAGGCGCACGTGGCGGCAGCGGGCGAGGCGTTCGCCGTCGACCGACGTATCCGCGTCGAGCTCGCCGACGCCTACGAGCTGCCCTTCGCGGCTTCCGCGTTCGAGGCCCTGGTCTGCGTGCGGGTCCTGCACCACATCGAGCGTCCCGAGGCGGTCTTCGCGGAGTTCGCGCGTGTCCTCGTCCCGGGTGGTCTGCTCGTGCTCGAATTCGCCAACAAGCGGAACCTCAAGGCCGTCATCCGCTGGTATCTCCGGCGCCAGGCGTGGTCGCCGTTCGACGCGTCCGCCCACGAGTACCGGCCGCTCCACCTGAGCCGCCACCCGGCCGCGGTGCGCCGCCAGTTGCGCGCGGCGGGGTTCCGGGTGGAGGCGAGACTGACCGCCTCACTCTTCCGTTGGCCGCTCCTCAGCCGGCACGTGCCCGAAACCTGGCTGGGCGCCCTCGAGCGGTCGCTCCAGCGCCCGCTGGCCGGACTGGCGCCCGGGCCGTCGGTCTGGCTCGTGGCACGACGGGCGACGGGAGCCAGGGCCGCCTAGATCAGGTGCAGCTCGCGACCCGCGGCGGCGAACGCATCGAGGCACGCCTGCAGGTCATCGCGGCTGTGCTCCGACGACACGATCGTGCGGATGCGGGCCCGGTCGAGGGCCACCGTGGGGTACACCACGGCCTGCGCGAAGACGCCCAGCTCCAGCAGGCGCTCGCTGAGGCGGCCGGCGTTCTCCGAGGAGCCGACGATGACCGGCGTGATCGGCGTCTCGCTGATGCCAGTGTCGTAGCCGAGCCCCTGCAGGCCGGACTTGAAGAAGCGCGTGTTGTCCCACAGCCGGGCGATCCGCTCCGGTTCCTGCTCGAGCACGTCGAGCGCGGCCAGGCAGGCCGCCACGACGGCGGGCGGGTGGGAGGTCGAGAAGAGGAAGGGCCGTGCGCGCTGGATGAGGTAGTCCCGCAGCGCCTGCGTCCCGGCCACGTAGCCGCCCAGCACGCCGACCGCCTTGGAGAGGGTTCCCACCTGGATGTCCACCCGGCCGTGCAGCCCGAAGTGGTCCACGGTCCCGCGGCCGTTGCGCCCCAGGACCCCGGAGGCATGCGCATCGTCGACCATCACCGCGGCGCCATAGCGTTCCGCGACCTCGCAGATGCCGGGCAGGGGCGCGATGTCGCCGTCCATGCTGAAGACGCCGTCGGTGATCACCAGCAGGTGCTCGTAGGGGCCGCTGGCGCCCCCCTTGGCGCGAGCATCGCGAAGCACCGTCTCCAGGCCATCGACGTCCTTGTGCGGGAAGACGGCCCGCGCGGCCTTGGAGAGTCGCACGCCGTCGATGATCGAGGCGTGGTTGAGCTCGTCGCTGACGACCAGGTCACGCTCGGAGGTGATGGTCGGGATGACCCCGCTGTTGGCGGTGAAGCCCGACTGGAAGGTGAGCACGGCCTCGGTGTGCTTGAAGGCGGCCAGACGCCGCTCCAGCTCCTCGTGCAGCTCCATGGTCCCGGCGATGGTGCGCACCGCGCCGCTTCCCACGCCGAGTGACCGGGTGGCCGCCAGGGCGGCGTCCACGAGGTGGGGATGGGTGGCCAGGCCCAGGTAGTTGTTGGAGGAGAGGCTGATCACCCGCCGCCCGTCCATCACCGCGTGCGGCAGCTGCGGTCCGCTGAGCACGCGCAGGGGGCGGTACAGGGACTGGCGGCGCAGGTCGTCGATGGCCTCGCCGAGGTACGCGAGGGGGTCGGTGCGGGTCGGGCCCGCCGTCGGGGCGGCCCGTGGTGTGGTGGTCTCGGTCATCGGCCTGCTCCCAGGAGCTACGGGTGCGCCGACAGGCTACTCCTCCTGCGGCAGCAGCACGACCTTGCCGGCGTGGCCGGCGGCGACGAGCTCGAAGGCCTCCGCGTACCGTCCCAGCGGCAGGCGGTGGGTGATGATGGGCGTGAGATCGAGGCCTTCCTCGAGCAGCGCGGTCGTGCGATACCAGGTCTCCCACATGCGGCGCCCTGTGATGCCATAGACCCGCAGGCCCTTGAAGATCACCTCGGCCGAGAGATCCACCGTGGCCGGCCGGGCGTGCGTGCCGAGGAGCGAGATGCGGCCGCCGTTGGTGAGGGCCGCGGTCCCCTGGTGGAAGGCCGCTTCGGCGCCCGACATCTCCAGCACCACGTCGACCCCGTCCCCGTCGGTCAGCGCGCGCAGGCGGCCGACCACGTCGTCCCGAGCATCGATGGTCTCGTCGGCGCCCATCCGCAGCGCGACCGCCAGTCGCTCCGGGTTGATGTCCGTGGCGATGACGCGCCGGGCGCCAGCCTTGCGGGCGATGGCCACCGCCATGAGGCCGATGGGCCCGCAGCCGAGGACCGCCACGCTCTCGCCGGCGATCTCCTCCACGAAGGCTGCGTGCACCGCGTTGCCCATCGGTTCCTGCAGCGCGGCGACCTCGGGCGCGAGGCCCTCGCTGACCCAGGCGTTGGTCTCGGGGATCACGGCGTACTGGGCGAAGGAGCCCGGGGCGTGCACGCCCAGGATGCGCAGGTGCTGACACACGTGCGAGCGCCCCGTGCGGCACTGGTAACAGTTCCAATCCACGAGGTGCGTCTCGGCGGCCACCAGCTCGCCGACCGGCACCCGCTCGACGCCTGGTCCGCGGGCGACGACCAGACCGGCCATCTCGTGGCCGAAGATCATCGGCGGGCGGAAATTCTCCTGTGCCCAGGGATCCCAGCGCTCGATGTGGATGTCGGTGCCGCAGACGCTGGCAGCGAGGACCTTGACCAGGATCTGCCCCGGTCCCGGCTGGGGCACCTCGACCTCCGCCACGACCGCGCCGGGGACGGCCGCCTCCTTGACCAGGGCACGCATGGTGCGCGGGATGGGCGGAGCTCCGGTGGCGTCCATGTGGACCTCAGCGATCGCAGGCCTGCTGTTCCGGGTTGGCCTGATCCTGCCACTGCTGCATAAAGGTCGTGGCGGCCTGGGCGTCGAACGTGTTGGTCAGCTCGACGCGGTCCCAGGCGATGTAGGCGAAGCGCGTGCTCATGCTGTCGAAGCGGACCACGAACATACGGTTCGGCTCGCCACATGCCTTGGCGTTGTCGGACTCCGGCGCGTTGTCCATAGCCTGCTTCATCGCGTCCAGCTCGGCCTGGCTGGGGCAGCCGTTGGCGCAACTGTAGGCGACCACCACGTACCCATGTTCCAGGTCGTGCACCCAGCCGCCGGGGTTCTGTTCGCCCAGCTCGGGCCCGTAGAAGAGCCGCGCGATGGGACCACTGCCGGTCACGTTGTAGTGCGATCCCGAGGCCGGTGGGCAGTAGGCGTAGGTGATCTTCGTGCCGACGTCCACGATGTGCAGGCGACCGAGATCGGCGGCGGGGAAGCCGACCAGCTGGGTCGGCTGAGGGACCGGGGTCGGGCTGGCCGACGGCGAGGCGCTGTCGCTCGGCGCCGCGCTCTCGCTCGGTGAGGCGGATGCCTCCGCCGCGGCCGACGGCGACGTGCCCGTCGACGGCGAGGCGCTGTCGCTCGGCGAGGTCGAGGTCGTGGGAGATGCAGAGGCCGTGGGCGAGGCCGACGCAGTCGGTGTAGCCGAGAGTGTCGGCGACGGCGACGGGGTGGAGGTCGGGACGGGAGCGCTCGGCCCGGGCGTCAGGATCGAGGTGCAGGCGTAGGCCTTGCCCGTCGCGTTCTGCAAGACGAGGACGCCGATGACCAGGACGCCGGCCAACGTGAAGAGCGCCAGCAGCAGCCCACCGTAGCGATCCATCAACGATCGGCGCGGCGCGCGCGCCTCGCGCTGCCGTCGTCCGGCGCGCCGTGCGCCGCTGGGCCCGCTCGAGGTGCCCCTGGAGTGCTCACCCGCGGAGGCGCCTCGCGCGATATCCCCTTCGGCGCCGCCGTCGGCGGAGCCATCACGGCTCGCGGATCCGGCCTGGCCGGGATCGGAAGCCTGGCTGGCCGAGCTGGAGCGGATCCGGGAGCGGCGACGCGATCGATCAGGCACGGTCGGTCAATCCTTGGCGCTGGACACGGAAGTGGCCGGCGAACCCGGCCGGCGCACAGGGTACTCGGAGCGGCCACTTTGCGCCGGCGGTCGCGGTGCGTCGCGTGCGATCCGTTCCGGGTCAGGTCTCGTTGAACCAGGCCCTCACCGAGCGAGGCCACAGGGCGCGGAACAGGATCACCGCCAGCACGAGCGCGAAGATCAGGCCGGGCAGCCCCGCCGCGACGGCCAGCAGCGGCACCAGCGGCAGGGTCAGGCTGCACAGGCCAAGCGCAAGCATCCAGGCCGCCTGCTTGCGCTGCAGCACGAGCGTGATGGTGAAGATGGCGTAGGCCAGCAGGACCATCCAGACCAGGCCCACGAAGGAGATCGGCGCCTCGACCGCCTCGTTGACCACCAGCGGCAGGGTCAGGCCCAGCAGGGACAGCAGGACCAGCGCGTAGACCAGGAAGACGCGCACGCCGTTGGGCATGCCGCGGAGCGTGTCCAGCATGGGCGAGGATTCTGCCACCATAGGCCTGGTGAGCATCGAGACGCCCGGCTGGGTCCGCGACGCCGTCTTCTACCAGGTCTTCCCCGATCGATTCGCCCGCAGCGGACGCGTGCCCGCCCCGGGGCCGCTCGAGCCGTGGGACGTCGCGCCGACGAGTCACGGTCTGAAGGGCGGCGACCTGCCGGGCCTGACCGACCGCCTCGACGAGGTCGCCGAGCTGGGCGTCAACGCGCTGTACCTCAACCCGGTCACGACCTCCGCCTCCAACCACCGCTACCACCCGGACAACTACTTCGCGGTGGATCCCCTGCTGGGTGGCGACGCGGCGCTGCGCGACCTGCTCGATGCCGCCCACGCGCGGGGGATGCACGTGATCCTCGACGGGGTCTTCAATCACACGGGGCGAGGGTTCCAGGCCTTCCACCACGTGCTCGAGAACGGGGCCGCGTCGCCGTTTCGCGACTGGTACCACTTCGACCAGGCCCGCCTCGAAGCGGGCCGCTCGCTGGCGCCCTACCCGCCCGAGCTGCCCGGCGGGGACGGCGAGCATCGCAGCAGCTTCGAGCGGCTCGGATACGAGGCCTGGTGGGGGCTCCCCGCGCTGCCCAAGCTCAATCACGCCGATCCGCACGTGCGCGAGCATCTGATGCTGGCAGCCGAGCACTGGATCCGCTTCGGCGCCGACGGCTGGCGCCTCGACGTGCCCGAGGAGATCGCCGCCGAGGGCTTCTGGCAGGAGTTCCGGCGGCGCGTCAAGGCCGTCGACCGGGAGGCCTACATCGTGGCCGAGATCTGGGTGGAACGGCCGGAGCGCCTGCACGGGGACCAGTTCGACGCCCTGATGAACTACCCCCTGACGGAGGCCCTGCTGGGTTTCTGCGGCGGGCGCTACCTGGACATGACCCTCGTCAACGGCCACGGTGAGTACCGCGCCCACGTGCGGCCGCTCGATGCCCGGGCCTTCGCCGCCGAGCTGGACCGGCAGCTGCATCTGTACGACCCGGCCGTCACGGCCGTGCAGTTCAACCTGCTCGGCAGCCACGACACGCCACGCTTCGTGAGCGCGTGCGGCGGCGACCGGGCGGCGCTGCGGCTGGCGACGCTGGTCCAGATGACGCTCCCCGGTGCCCCCTGCATCTACTACGGCGACGAAATCGGGATGGAGGGCGGGCTCGACCCCGACAACCGACGAGCGTTCCCGGCCGATCGCGGGGCCTGGGACGCAGGCCTGCGGGCGTTCGTCGGCGGCGCGGCGGCGCTGCGGCGGTCGACCGCCACGCTACGCGACCGCGGCACCACGCGAACCGTCGTGGCCGACGGCGAGCTCCACGCGCACGTGCGCCACGAACCATCGAACGGCGAGCTCTACCTTGTCGCCGTCAACGCCGGAGACGCACCCGCGCGAGCCGAGCTCGTCCTGCCGGAGCTCGGCGAACGCGACCTCGAGCTCGTCCGCTGGTCCGGCTGGCCGGATCCCGGCGCGTCCCCTCCTCGACGCGACGGCGAAGGCCGCCTGTGGATCGAGGTCCCCGCGCGCGACGGCCGCGTACTGCGCGCAGCTGGCGGCAGTACGGGCTAGGCCGCCGCCTCGCGGCCGAGCGCGACGACGAGCCGCTCGACGGCATGAGGCGCGAGGCGCGTGCCGGCCTCGCCGCGCAGCGTCGCCAGGGCCACGGCCGGTGAGCAAGGCGCCAGCGCGGCGTCGGCAGGCGCCACGAGCTCGATGTAGCGCGACGCGGCCGCCAGGCCGCACATGGCGGGCGACAGCTCGGCCCCCTTCAGCCCGTCGGGGAAGCCGCTGCCGTCCCACGCCTCGTGGTGGTGGCGAACCAGGTCGGCCACGACGCGCAGCTCCGGGTACGGCTCGAGGAGCCGTGCCGCGATCACGGGATG
>DATHCS010000404.1:0-4815 GCA_035319405.1 Candidatus Dormiibacterota bacterium
GCGCAGGCCCAAGCACGCCGTGCAGGCCTATCACCGCTGCATCATCTGCGGGCGGCCTCGCAGCTATATGCGCCGGTTCGGGCTGTGCCGGATCTGCTTCCGCGAGAAGGCCCTGCTGGGTGAGCTGCCCGGCATCACCAAGTCGAGCTGGTAAGAGCATGAACGTGTCCGACCCCATCGCCGACATGCTGACCCGCATCCGCAACGCGAGCCGCGCACGCCACAGCGACGTGGTCGTGCCGGCCTCTCGAACCAAGCGCGAGATCGCCCGCATCCTCAAGGACGAGGGCTTCATCGAGGACGTCGAAGAGGTGCGCAACGGCTCGCACGCCGACCTGCGGATCCGCCTCAAGTACATCGACGGCAAGGCGCCGGTGGTCTCCGGCCTGAAGCGCATCTCCAAGCCGGGCCTGCGCGTCTACGCCTCCAAGACCGACATCCCGCGGGTGCTGGGCGGTCTCGGCATCGTCATCGTCAGCACCAGCCAGGGCATCATGACCGGCGCGCAGGCTCGCAAGGCCCAGCTCGGCGGCGAGATCCTGGCCTTCGTCTGGTAGGGCGGCATGTCACGCATCGGGCGGCTGCCCATCACCGTGCCGCAGGGGGTGACCGTCACCATCCAGGGCAGCCACATCACCGTCAGCGGTCCCCGCGGCGAGCTCCAGCGCGACCTTGCCCCTGAGATGCGGCTCGTCCAGGAGGATGGCGCGGTGCGCGTGGAGCGACCGGCCGACGACAAGCGCTCCCGGGAGCTCCATGGCCTGACGCGCACGCTGGTGGCCAACATGGTCATCGGCGTCACCGAGGGCTACCGTAAGGGCCTCGAGATCACCGGCGTCGGCTACCGCGCCCAGAAGGTTGGCGAGAAGCTGCAGCTGAACCTCGGCTACAGCCACCCCATCGAGATCGAGCCGCCCACGGGCATCAGCTTCGAGCTCGAGAACCCGACCCACCTGGCGGTCACGGGCATCGACAAGGAGCTGGTCGGCCACGTCGCGGCACGAGTGCGCGCGACGCGCAAGCCCGAACCCTACAAGGGCAAGGGCGTCCGGTACGCCGGCGAGGTCGTCCGCCGCAAGGCCGGCAAGGCCGGCAAGATCGGCGGCAAGAAGTAGATCCCACCTGAACCCGCCGCCCACCGGCGGCGACCAGCCGGCTCGACGTCATCGCGAGCCCGGACACGACGAGGAGAACGAGATCAGCATGGCCCCGGCCGCATCCCGGAACGCCGCCCGACAGAAGCGCCAGACCCGCATCCGCCTGACCCTGCGGGGCACCGCGGAGCGCCCCCGTCTGGCCGTCTTCCGCAGCCTGCGGCAGATCTCGGCGCAGATCATCGACGACACCCAGGGCCGCACGCTGGCGAGCGCCTCGTCGCTGGAGAAGGAGCTGCGAACGGCCGGCGGCGACAAGGTCAGTCAGGCCAAGGCGGTCGGGCGACTCGTGGGCGAACGGGCCCGCGCCGCCGGCGTCGGCCACGTCGTCTTCGACCGCGCTGGCTACCGCTACCACGGACGCGTGCGTTCGCTGGCCGAGGCGGCCCGCGAAGCCGGCCTCGAGTTCTAGCCGAAAGGAGCCCCGGTGCCCCGTATCGATCCCGCCAAGCTGACGCTCGAGGAGCGCGTCGTCCAGATCAACCGCGTGGCCAAGGTCGTCAAGGGCGGCCGCCGCTTCAGCTTCAGCGCCGTCGTCGTCGTGGGCGACGGGGCGGGCCACGTGGGTGCCGGCCTGGGCAAGGCGGGCGAGGTTCCGGAGGCCATCCGCAAGGGGGTCGAGGACGCCAAGAAGCACCTCATCCGCGTGCCCACCGTGGGTACCACCATCCCCCATGAGGTGCGCCAGCAGTTCGGTGCCAGCACGGTGCTGCTCAAGCCCGCTTCGCAGGGCACCGGCGTGATCGCCGGGGGCTCGGTGCGCGCGGTGGCCGAGGCGGCCGGCATCCGGGACCTGCTCTCCAAGACGCTCGGCTCGACCAACCCCGTCAACGTGGTGCGGGCCACGCTCGAGGGGCTGCGCAGCCTGCGCAGCGCCGAAGAGGTCTCGGCGGCCCGCGGACGCACCGTGCGCACGGTCATCAGCGGACAGCCCAGCGGGGAGGCGGCCGATGCCCGCTAGGCTGCGCGTGACGCTGCGGAAGAGCCCCATCAGCTACACCGCCCAGACTCGCGGCACGGTGCGGGCACTGGGCCTGCACCGCATCGGCCAGAGCCGCGAGCTGCCGGACACGCCGGAAACCCGTGGGCAGGTGCGCGCGGTTCGTTTCCTGCTCGATGTCGAGGAGCTGCCCGCCTCCGGCCGGGTCGCCCGCGGTCAGGGCACCAGCACCGAGGAGGCGGCGAAGTGAAGCTGCATGAGCTGCAGCCGGCGCCCGGGTCCAGGCGCGACCGCACGCGCGTCGGGCGCGGCATCGCGGCTGGCAAGGGCAAGACCGCCGGTCGTGGCACGAAGGGCCAGAAGTCGCGCAGCGGCGGCTCGCTGCCGCCCTGGTTCGAGGGCGGTCAGACGCCGCTCCAGATGCGCGTGCCCAAGCTGCGCGGCTTCAAGAACCGCTTCAAGGTCGAGTACGAGGTCGTCAACCTCGGTCGCATCGCGGAGGCCGTCGACGCCGGCCGCCTGGCCGCCCCAGAGGTTGCCGAAGGGGGCACCAGGGCGCGGCGCGGGAAGCCGGCGCCGCTGACCGTCAATGCCGAGCTGCTGCACGAGGCAGGCGTGATCGGCTCTCTGCGGCACCCGCTGAAGGTCCTGGGCGGCGGCGAGATCGAGGTGCCCCTCTTCGTGGTGGCCGACGCCTGCAGCGCCACGGCGCGACGCAAGATCGAAGCTGCCGGCGGCACCATCCAGCTGCTCGAGACGGCTCCGCCCGCGACCGCCAAGCGGACCCCGGGCGAGGCCGCGCCAGCTGCTGCGCTCGCGGAGGCTGAGCCACCCGCCGCTCCCGCGGAGGCACAGGCGCCCACGCCTGCCGAGGCCACGGCCGAGCCCTCCGAGGCCGAGGCTGAGCCACCCGCCGCTGCCGCGGAGCCGGTCGAGCCGGCCAAGGCCACGGCACAGGCCGAGCCCGGCGAGGCCGCGGCTGAGGCCACGGCGGAGACCGCCGCCGAACTGCCGGCCGCCCGGGCCCCCCGCGCCCGCAAACGCACCGCTCCCCCGGCCGGGGAGTAGCAGCCGGTGTTCGACGCCCTCATCAATGCCGTCCGCGCGCCCGACATCCGGCGGCGCATCCTCTTCGTCCTCGGGGCCCTCGTCGTCTTCCGCTTCATGGCCCACATCCCCATCCCCGGGGTCAACCAGGACGCGCTGCAGAACGTGCTGCAGGGCAACGACTTCCTGCAGCTGCTGAACCTCTTCTCCGGCGGCGGCCTGTCGAACTTCTCGCTGGTCGCCCTGGGCGTCAACCCCTACATCAACGCCTCGATCATCATGCAGCTGATGACGGGCGTGGTGCCACGCCTGCAGGCCCTCTCGCGCGAGGGCGAGTACGGCCGCACGAAGATCAACCAGTACACGCGGTACCTGTCGGTGCCCATGGCCCTCATCCAGGCCTATGGCTACCTGGCGCTGCTCTCCAGTCGCGACCTGGCGGGCGGCTCGGCGCCCGTCATCGCCAACTTCGACCTCTTCAGCCTGCTCACGATCACCCAGATCGTGACCCTCACGGCGGGCACCGTCTTCACGATGTGGCTGGGCGAGCTGATCACCGAGCGCGGGATCGGCAATGGCATCAGCTTCCTGATCTTCGCCGGCATCGTCAGCCGCGTGCCGGTCGGCATCGAAGCCTTCTTCGCCTCGCCGGACTTCATCCTGGGCGCGGTCTTCGTGATCTTCGCCATCTTCGCCGTGGCCGCCGTGGTCTTCATGCAGGAGGGCCAGCGACGCATCCCCATCCAGTACGCGAGCCGCGTGCGCGGCCGGCGCATGTACCAGGGCGGCTCGACGTTCCTGCCGCTGCGGGTCAACCAGGCCGGCGTGATCCCCATCATCTTCGCCGTGAGCATCCTGCTCTTCCCGGTCCAGCTGGCGACCTACTTCTCGCAGTCCAACGTGCAGATCGTGAAGGACGTCTCCAACGCGATCATCAACCTGCTCGGCAACCACGGCTGGCTCTACGCCGTGTTCTACTTCCTGCTCACGGTCGGCTTCACCTACTTCTACACGGCCTTCACCTTCAAGCCCGACGAGACTGCCGACCAGCTGCGCAAGAACGGGGGCTTCATCCCGGGCATCCGTCCCGGTGGCCCCACCCGTGACTACCTGGCCCGCGTCGTCGTCCGTATCAGCCTCGCCGGCGCGCTCTTCCTGGGCACCATCGCGGTCCTGCCGACCGTCATCGCCAACCTCGCCTCCGGCTCGGTGCTGGCCGGGTTGGGCCTGGGCGGCACGGCGCTCCTGATCGTCGTCTCGGTGGTGGTCGAGACGATGAAGCAGCTCGAGGCGCAGCTGATGATGCGCAACTACGAGGGCTTCATCCGGTGATCCTGGTGATGGTCGGCGCGCCTGGCGCCGGCAAGGGCACGCAGGCGGCCATCCTGGCCGAGCGCCTGGGCATCCCCCATGTCGCGTCCGGCGAGCTCTTCCGCGCGGCGGTGCGGGCCGAGACGCCGCTCGGTGCCGCCGTGCGCGGCTACCTCGAGCGGGGCCAGCTGGTGCCGGACGAGCTGGCCATCGAGGTGATCGTCGATCGCCTGGCGCAACCCGACGCGGCGAACGGCGCGATCCTCGACGGCTTCCCCCGCACCCGACCGCAAGCCGAGGCCCTCACGACAGCCCTCGCCCGACGCGGCCAGCGTGTCGACCAGGCGCTCTACGTCGGCGTCC
>DATHCS010000405.1:0-7709 GCA_035319405.1 Candidatus Dormiibacterota bacterium
CCACGAGCATGATCCGCCGGCGATCCCAGCGGTCCGCCAGCGCGCCGGCCGGCAGCCCCAGCAGCAGGTCCGGCGCGGTCTCCAGGGCTGCCACCACGCCCATCGCCGTGCCCGAGCCGGTGAGGGCAAAGACGAGCAGCGGCATCGCCGTGACCGTGACCGCGTCGCCCACCGCCGAGATGGCCTGACCGACGAGCACGGCCAGGAAGTCGCGGTTGTCCCGCAGCCGTTCGGGTGGCTCGCCGGGCTTGGCGGCCGGCGCCGAACGGGGCGGACCGAGGAGGTCCCCGGCGAGCTGCGGTTCGTCCACGGTTGGCAACGGTACATCGGCATGGCAGGCTGACGGGGTGCCACGCGATCCGTCCCGCCAGCCGCCCGAGCCGCCGTTCGATGCCGCCCTCCCGCGCTGCTGGTGGGCGCCGGGGACGGCCAGGGATCCGGCGATGGTCGACTACCACGACCGCGAATGGGGCGTGCCCGTGGAGGACGAGGCCGAGCTGTTCGAGCGGCTCGCCCTGGAGTCGTTCCAGGCCGGCCTCAGCTGGTCGACGATCCTGCACAAGCGAGCGGCCTTCCGCCTGGCCTTCGAGGCCTTTCGGCCCGAGCTCGTCGCCACCTTCGACGGGGCGCGGGTCGCCGGGCTGATGGCGGAGCCGGCCATCGTGCGCAACCGCGCCAAGATCGAGGCCACGGTGGGCAACGCCAGGGCCCTGCTGGCCCTGCGCGACGAGGCCGGCTCGTTCGCCGCTTACCTGGCGCCGTACGGCAGCCGCCCGCCTCGTCGACTCCCGCCAGACTCGACCGGTGCCGACGTGCCGGCGCGGACGGCGGCCTCCGATGCCCTGTCGGCGGACCTCCGTCGACGCGGCTTCCGCTTCGTCGGGTCGACGATCTGCTACGCCTTCATGGAGAGCGTCGGGCTCGTCGACGACCACCTGCCCGGCTGCTTCCGCTACGGCGCCGTGAGCGGGCCGACGAGCTGATCGGGCCGCGGGCGCCTCGCGCCGGCCGGCCCGTCGCCGTCAGAGGATCTTGGACAGGAAGCTCTTCGTCCGCTCGTGGGTGGGGTTGGTGAAGAAGTGCTCGGGCGTGCCCTCTTCGACGATGAGCCCATCGTCCATCATCACGATGCGGTCCGCCACCTCGCGGGCGAATCCCATCTCGTGGCTAACCACGATCATGGTCATGCCCTCGCGCGCGAGCTCCTTCATGACCTCCAGGACCTCGCCGATCATCTCCGGGTCGAGCGCACTGGTTGGCTCGTCGAAGAGCATCAGCGCGGGCTTCATGGCCAGCGCCCGGGCGATGGCCACGCGCTGCTGCTGGCCGCCCGAGAGTTGCGCGGGATAGGCGTCGGCCTTCTGGGCGAGACCCACCCGCGTGAGCAGGGCCATGCCCACGGCCTTGGCCTCGGCCTCCTTCTGGCCGCGCACCTGGACGGGCGCCTCGATGACGTTTTCCAGCGCGGTCTTATGGGGGAAGAGGTTGAAGCGCTGGAAGACCATCCCGATCTCGCGCCGCTGCTGCGCGATGTTCTTCTCCTTGTCCTCCACCAGGCGGCCGTTCGTCTCGCGGTAGCCGATGAGGTGGCCGTTGACCATGATCCGGCCGCGCTGGATCTTCTCAAGGTGGTTGATGCAGCGGATGAAGGTCGTCTTGCCCGACCCGGACGGCCCGATGACGACCACCACCTCCTGGCGCTTGACCGTCATGGAGACACCCTTGAGGACCTCGTTGCGGCCGAAGAACTTGTGGATGTCGGCCGCCTCCACGACGACCTCGCGGACGTCCGCCGCCGGGCCGCCGATGACGGCCAGGATGTCCTCGCCGAGCTCGAGCGGTTCGCCCGTGCTGTCCGTCACCGCCGGCTCCTCGAGGGAGGCCGCCTCGGGCTGCACGACGCCCTCGCCGCCGCGGGTCGCGTCCGTCTCCGGGCCGGTCATCTCAGCGCCCTCCGCTCACGAGCGAGACGTCCTCGGGTCCGCCGCTGCGCAAGCCGAACATCCGCTCCCGGAAGCTCGGACCAGCCCCCGCGGCGCCTGGGGCGCCTTTCGCCAGACGGCGTTCGATGATGCCCTGGATGAAGCTCCAGATGGTGGTCAGCAGCAGGTACCAGATGGCTGCCGCGAGGAAGAGCTCGATGGGATGGAAGCTGGTCGGTCCGCTGCCGTTGAGGTTCTCGAACGTCACGAACAGCTCCGGGACCGCGATGATGACCAGCAGCGAGGTCGTCTTGAGCATGTTGTTGAACTCGTTGCCGAGCGGCGGCACGATCACCCGTGCGGCCTGCGGCAGCACGATCCGGCGCATCGCCTTGCCGTAGGTCATGCCCAGCGACTTGGCCGCCTCCATCTGGCCGGGATCGATCGAGATGATGCCGGCCCGCACGATCTCGGCCATGTAGGCCCCCTCGTTGATGCCCAGCGTGAAGATGCCCGCCTGGACCGCCCCGAGGATGGTCAGCGGCCCGAACACGAGATCCGGCCACTTGTAGATGCCGGCCACCCCGAGGCCGTAGAAGACGAAGGCGAGCTGCACGAGGAGCGGCGTGCCCCGGAAGATCCAGATGTAGACGCCGGCGATCGAGCGCAGCGACCGATGGCGCGACAAGCGCCCGATGGCGGCGAAGACGCCCAGGACCACGCCGATCACCTGGCTGATGACGGAGATGACCACCGTGAGGAACAGGCCGGCCATGATCCGCTGGTTCAGCCCGAACAGCGAGTCCCACAGGATGTCCCAGTTGTACTGGTAACCGCCCTGGCCGCCGCTGCAACCGGCGAGCACCAGTGCGGCGAGAACGAGCGACGCCCCGATCGGCACGAGGGCCGAGCGGGGCGTCGGGTTCGGGAGGCGGCCCGCGCGCGATCGCCGCGTGACCACCGCCACCCGCCTACTTCGACTGGTTGAGCTGCTTCGCGACGTCGGACGTGATCGCGCCCGCGTCATCACCGTACTTCTTGAGGATGTTCAGGTAGGTGCCGTCGTCGATCATGCTGACCAGCGTTGCCTGGACGGCGTCGCGCAGGCCCGTGTGATCCTTCGACACGCTGATTCCCTCGCGGGCGACCGCGAGCGTCACGCCGGACAGCTCGAACTGGTCGGGGTGCTGCACGGTGTAGTAGCCGGCCACGGGGGAGTCGGCGAAGTACGCATTCACCTGTCCAGCCTGCAGGGCAAGCAGCGCGTCGCTGTCCTTCTGGAAGGTCTTGATGGTGATGGCGGGCTTGCCCTTGACCGTGCAGGCGGCCGAGAGGCCCTGGCCCTTGTAGTCACCCGTGCCCTGGAGGTAGTCGAGCTCGGTCGTGCCGCTCTCGACGCCGACCACGTTGCCGCACAGGTCGTCGCTGGTCTTGATCCCCTTGGGGTTGCCCTTGGCCACCACGAAGGACTGGCCGGCCTGGAAGTAGGGGATCATGTCGACCTGCTTGACGCGGTCGGGGTTGATGTTCTGGGCGCTGACGATGATGTCGCACTTGCCGCCCGTCACGGCCAGGATGATCGTGTCGAAGACCGAGTTCTGGATCACCGCCGTGAGGCCCAGCCGCTTGGCGATCTCCTGGGCGATCTCGATGTCGGAGCCGATCGGATTGCCCTGGGCGTCGAAGAACTCCTGGGGCGGGTAGGGGATGTCGGAGCAGACCACCAGCTTGCCGTCGAAGATCAGCTGGCCCGCCGGCACGGTGATGGCCGTGGTCGGGGAGGCCGCCGCGGTCGTGCTCGGCGCGCTGCTGGCCGATCCACTGGGTGCTGCAGACGACGGAGCCGCGGTTGGCGTGGGGGTGGCCGTCGCACCCGAGCTACAGGCGCTGACGACGAGCAGGGCTCCGACCGCCAGGGTCGCGAGCCGCAAGGTGCGGGACATGGATGCCTCCTCAGGTCAAGCCGGCCCCCTCCTGCCACGGGTCGCGGCTCTCCCTTCCGCGAGCCGGGCCCTCACTCGGGTCCGGTGTGTGCGGGGGACGGTACGACCCCGCCAGCACGACGTCAAATCGGCGACCCGGGAGGCGGGCTATCCTAGCCGCGATGAGCCTGCCCAGCAGCCGCCCCGCAGCAGTCCCGCGCAACCCCGGACGGCACGAGCTGGGCATGAAGGCGACGCTGCTGTTCCCGGACCGCGAGATCGTGGAGCGCTTCTACGTGCCCCTCATCTACACGGCCTGCCGGACCTGCTATTCGGAGCTCGAGCCGGACGAGATCTTCCGCCGTGCGGTGGACGGAGAGGTTGATCCGGCGCGCCAGCAGAAGCTGATCCAGGGCGTCATCGAATCGGGCCATGGCAGCACCATCGAGCACGTCGTCTTCACCTTCGGCATCAGCGGCGTCAGCCGCACCCTCTCGCACCAGCTGGTGCGCCACCGGGCGGGCGTGGCCTTCGACCAGCAGAGCCAGCGCTACGTGAAGTTCAAGGGCCCCGCCACGATGGAGCCGGGCACGATCCTCGAGGCCGACGACGCCCTGCGCGAACGGTTCGAGGCCCAGGTGGCCGGCGCGCTCGACCTGTACGGGGACCTGCTCGAGGCGGGCATCCCGGGCGAGGACGCCCGCTTCGTCTTCCCCAACGCGACACGCACGAACCTGATCATGACGGCCAACCTGCGGGCGCTCATCCACATGTCGGGGCTGCGCCTCTGCACGATGGCCCAGTGGGAGATCCGCCGCCTGTTCCAGCTCGTGCGCCACGAGGTCTTCCAGGTCAGCCCGTTCCTGGGCTCGTTCCTGGCACCGAAGTGCGTGCCCCTCGGTTACTGCGACGAGATGGGCAACCGCGACGAGCACTGCCCCATCCGACCCCACAAGGACAACGTGCTGGCCGCCTGGGCCGAGAAGCGAATCGCCGCGCGCGCCGCCGGCCGGGACCTGCCGACGGTCTGACCGCCCGGTCCACGCCGGGTGCCCGGGGCGCCTGCGCGGTTAGGCAGGCTCGAGGTCCCGTACGAAGCGGCGCAGGACGGCCGCGAACCGCGGCCCGGCTTCCTCGGCCGCGGCGAGCACCTCCTCGTGCGTCAGCGGGCTCTCGGCCACGTCGGCGCCCGGGTTGGTGATCAGCGACACGCCGCAGACCTCCAGGCCTGCCCAGCGTGCCGCGATCGCCTCCAGCACGGTCGACATCCCCACCGCGTCCGCGCCGAGCGAGCGCAGGGCCCGCACCTCGGCCGGGGTCTCGTAGTTCGGCCCGAGCAGGCCCGCGTACACGCCCTCGGCCAGCGCGACCCCGACCGCCTGGCCGGCGGCCTGGAGGGAGGCCCGCAGCCGGGGGCTCCACGCGTCGGCCAGGTCCGGGAAGCGTGGCCCCAGCGAATCGTCGTTGGGCCCGAGCAGCGGATTGGCGCCCGTGAGGTTGAGGTGATCCCGGATCACCATGAGGGTGCCCGCCCCGAAGCCACGATTCACGCCGCCGGCCGAGTTGGTCAGCACGACGACCCGCGCTCCCAGCCGGCCCATCAGCAGCACTGGCTGCACCACGAGGCCGGCAGGGTGGCCCTCGTAGAGGTGCAGGCGGCCCTGCAGGCAGATCACGGGCACGCCCTCGAGATGCCCCAACACTAGACGGCCGGCATGGCCGGGCGCGGACGGGGCCGGCCAGCCGGGGAGCTCGGCGAAGGGCACCGCCACGGCCTGTTCGACGGATCCGGCCAGGTCTCCCAGGCCCGAGCCCAGGACGAGCCCGACCCGTGGGACGAGCGTCGTCCGGGCGCGCACGGCCGCTTCGAGGGCGTCCAGGCGGGGGGCGAAGTCGGCGGGCCCGAGGCGATCGGCCATCGCCGCCAGCATAGCCGCGCGTCCAGGCGATCGAAGAAGGTCGGGGAGGTCGTCGGGGGGACGATTGGGGGCTTCAACCGGCCGGAGGAGGTATCGACACCGGGATGCCGATCACGCCCCCCCGACCGGTTCCCGAAGAGCGACCCACACGGAGTGGGCCGCGGCTCACGGGCAGAGAAGCGCCCGGAGGAACCGGCAAGGGACCGGACCTGCCTTGATGTGATCTCGGCTTCCTCGGCTGCGTCGCTGGCTACCTTGATGCGATCTCGGTGGCCCCGACCGTCGAGGCTGGTGGCCGAGTCGCCTCGGTCACCGGATCCTGTCTCCGTCGGCCCCTTCGGGCACGACGAACGTTAGCGGCGCGACCGTCGGGGGGTCAACGCGGTTATCCACGAAGTTAGCGCGAAGCATGCCGAGCTCGTCCACGAATCCCCCGCCCCTGTGGACAGGCGGTGGAAAACGTGCTCACCCGCCGATGTGCGACATCTCCACCTTGGGCAGGCTGATCGTCGCCGCCGAGCGCAGCTCGGAATAACGGTCGCTGCGACCGCGCCACAGCGCCGCGATCCGCTCGCCCAGCTCTTCGTCCGTGGCCCCCGCCCGCAGCGGCGCCCGCAGGTCGTGGCCGCGAACGCCGAAGAGGCAGGTGAAGAGCAGCCCTTCCGCAGAGAGCCGGGCACGAGTGCATGCGCCGCAGAACGGCTGCGTGACGGAGGCGATGACGCCGATCTCGCCACTGCGGTCGCGGTAGCGCCAACGGTCGGCCACCTCGCCCGGGTAGTTTGGCGGCAGGGCCTCCAGGGGCATCTCCGCGTCGATGGTGGCCACGATCTCGGCGGCCGGCACCACGTCCTCCATCCGCCAGCCGTTCGTGTGCCCGACGTCCATGTACTCGATGAAGCGCAGGATGAAGCCCCGCTCGCGGAAGTAGCGCGCCATCGGCAGGACGCTCGCCTCGTTGAGGCCGCGCCGCACCACCATGTTGATCTTGATCGGGGCCAGGCCGACGGCTTCGGCGGCCTCGATGCCCTCCAGGACGCGGATGACGGGAAAGTCCACGTCGTTCATGCGCCGGAACGTGGCGTCGTCGAGCGAGTCGAGGCTGACCGTGATGCGCCGCAGACCCGCCGCCGCCAGCGGCGCCGCCAGCCGGGCCAGCAACGAGCCATTGGTGGTGAGGGTGAGGTCCTCGACCCCGGGGATCTCCGCCAGCAGGGCGACCAGGGCTGGCAGGTCGCGACGCACCAGCGGCTCCCCGCCGGTGAGCCGCAGCTTGCGGACGCCTGCCGCGACGAAGAGGCGCGCGAGGCGCGCGATCTCCTCGAAGGTCAGCAGCTCGGCCCGCTCGAGGAACTGGAAGTCCCGCCCGAAGACCTCGCGGGGCATGCAGTACAGGCAGCGGAAGTTGCAGCGGTCGGTGACCGAGATGCGCAGGTCGCGCAGGGGGCGGTCGAGTCGATCGAGCGGTTCCACGGGCCCATCGTACCCAAAGCCGGCCGCGACGCCAGCGTGGAAGGGTCCGGTGCAGAAGTGGTGCGTTCCGGTACCACCGGCGTGAAGAGTTGGTACCTCTAGTGCCCTCGGAATCACCGAAGTCCCGACCTAGCATGGCCGCACGTCGTGCAACCGCACCGAACCGCTCCGACACGAGGGTAGTGACCGATGGCTTCCACGGACCAGCGAGCCGGCTTCCGTCTCCCCTGGAGCGGCTCAACGCCCCAGGACGAGCAGGGCGCCGAGACCCCTGGCGAGGCGATGCCCGAGGCCCACGAGACCATGACCGATGCGCAGGCGGCGGCGCCCGCCGAAACGACCATGACCGCCGGGGCCAGCCCCGAGCCGGCCGTCGAGCACGCGCCCGAGGCGCGCGCCGAGATGGCCGCGCCCGCCGCGACCCACGCCGCGAGCACCGCGCCCTCGGCCAAGCCGGCGCGCTTCGTGACCGA
>DATHCS010000406.1:0-3319 GCA_035319405.1 Candidatus Dormiibacterota bacterium
CGTGACCATGACGCCCCACCGGGCGGTTTCGTTGCGCCCGACGGGTATCTCTCTCTACGCGCCCCGGCCGTCCCGCGATCGACCCGCCGTCGCTGCGCCGGACACACGTATCGCCGTGTCAAGTCTTGACACGGCTTTCGAGGCCTTGATTCTCCCCGATGAGGGGGCGGTTTGTCAAGACCTTGTCAATACCCCGGGGGAGTATCCAACGCGCCGTCGTCCGTACGAACCGCACGATGACGATGCCCGACCGGGGAGCGCGGACTACGATGTGGCCATAGTGGCTGGACAGCAGAGGGCGTCAGGGACACGCGGTGGCCGTCGCAGCGCCGGCGACGTGCGGGGGCGGACCGGCCCATCGCTCGGGGCTGAGCCCCTCGCACCAGCAACCGGGTCTCGCGCGCTGCGTCGCCGAGCTTCGCCGCTGCGCAAGGTCGACCATTTCACGGTCGCCGAGCGCGCCGCGCGTGGCAAGGCCGCGCGCTCCGAGCTGTCGCGGCGCGCCCACGGCGAGTGGGAGCCTGCGCCCCATCGACCGGATCCGGTCGACCTGCTCGAGGACCAGGCCCGCACGCGCGCGCCGGAGCTCGTTCCCATCCGTTACGGGCGGATGCTCGTCTCGCCGTTCACCTTCTACCGCGGCGCTGCGGCCGTCATGGCGGGCGACCTCGCCGACGGTGCCCGCACCGGCCTGCACGTCCAGCTGTGCGGCGATGCTCACCTCCTCAACTTCGGCATCTTCGCCGCACCCGACCGGCGCCTGGTGTTCGCCATCAACGACTTCGACGAGACGCTGCCGGGGCCCTTCGAGTGGGACGTCAAGCGCCTGGCGGCGAGCTTCGCGGTGGCCGCGCGGGAGCGCGCCTTCAATGCCGCCGAGCGTTCCCGCATCTGCCTGGCGATGGCCCGCACGTACCGCGAGTCGATGCGCGACTTCGCCGCCATGCGCAACCTCGACCTCTGGTATGCACGCCTCGACGTGCTGGAACGCCTGCGGGAGTTCGAAGCCAGCCAGTCGGCGGCCGTCCGCCGGCGAGTCGAGACGAACCTGGCTCGGGCGCGCGCCAGGGACAGCCTCAGCGCCTTCGCCAAGCTGACCGAACTGGTCGACGGGGAGCGGCGCATCGTCAGCGATCCACCGCTGATCGTGCGGCTCTCCGACCAGGTCGCACCCGAGCAGGCGGCCGCAGCACATGAGGGCCTGCGGCGCCTCCTGCGCGTGTACCGCCGCTCGCTGCCGGTGGACCGGCGCCACCTGCTGGAGCGGTTCAGCTACGTCGATGCGGCACGGAAGGTGGTCGGCGTCGGCAGTGTCGGCGCTCGCGCCTGGATCGTGCTGCTGCTGGGCCGCGACGAGCGCGACCCGTTGTTCCTGCAGGCCAAGGAGGCGCAGCCCTCGGTGCTCGAACCCTACCTCGGTCGGAGCACCTTCGAGAACCACGGGCAGCGCGTGGTCGAAGGCCAGCGCGTGATGCAGAGCGCCAGCGACATCCTGCTGGGCTGGTTCCGCGGCCGCGGCCTGGACGGGCAGCTGCGTGACTTCTACGTGCGCCAGCTGTGGGACGCCAAGGGCTCGGCGCAGGTCGAGACCATGGAGCCGTCGACCATGATCTCCTACGCCCGGATCTGCGGCTGGACCCTCGCCTGGGCCCACGCCAGATCGGGCGACGCGGTGGCGATCGCGAGCTACCTGGGTAGCGCTGACGTCTTCGACCAGGCCATGGCCGTCTTCGCCGAGCGGTACGCGGACCAGAGCGAGCGCGACTACGCGGCGCTCCAGGCGGCGGTCGAGTCGGGTCGCGTGACGGCGCAGGCGGGCCTGTAGGCACCACCGGTCAGGCGCGGCTCCCCCAGCGCTCCCAGCGCGCGAACGATTCGGGCGCCACCCAGCCCCGCTTGAGCGATGGCGAGCGCTTGTCGGGCAGCGGTCGTCCCACGGGGATCACGCCGACCGGCGCGAACTCGTCCGGGATGCCCAGCTCGGCCTTGAGCGCCTCGATGCCCGCGGCATCCGCGCCGGCGAAGCCGGCCGCGAGGCCTTCGTCCACGGCCGTCAGCAGGATCAGCATCACGGTCATGCCGACGTCCATCCACCAGTACGGGATGGGCCAGTCGATCTCGGTGCCCGCCTCGTCCAGCTTGTCCGGCTCGTGGTAGCGAGCGTGGTAGATGTGCTCGCTGACGCAGGGGATGAAGAGGGCTGCGCATTCGCTGATCCAGGGGTCCCAGCCTTCGGCCACCATCTCCGGCTCGCCGTAGAGCTCGGCCACGCGGCTCCGGGCGGCGGGCTCGGTCACGATCAGGAGGCGCTGGCCCTGGCTGAAGCCCGCGCTCGGGGTGCGCTGGGCGGTGGCGGCGATGCGCGCCAGGACCTCGTGGGGGACCGGCTCGTCGACGAAGTGGCGCACGGTGCGCCGGCGGCGGACCACCTCCTGGAACTCCATGTCGTGCCTCCGTTCAGACGTGGGGCCGTCGCCGGTCCGCGCGACGGCTGGTCGCGCCGGGCTGGCGAAGGATGGACCCGGTGCATGATGAGGGCGTGGCACGCATCGACGTCACCTGCAGCCCATCGGAGCGGGGCTGGACATGCACCGTGATGGTGCATGAGGCCGGCTCCAGCAGCCGACACCTCGTGGGGGTCGATCGCGACGACCTCACGCGGCTCGCGCCGGGCGATGCCGGGCCCGAGGGCCTCGTCCGGCGCAGCTTCGAGTTCCTGCTCGAACGGGAGCCGAAGGAGTCGATCCTCGGTCGCTTCGACCTGCCGCTGATCGGGCACTACTTCCCGGAGTACGAGCGCACCGTGCGGCGCTCCGGCCGCTGATCCCGACGCCGATCAGCCGATCC
Organism: Candidatus Dormiibacterota bacterium; assembly: GCA_035319405.1. GTDB lineage: Bacteria > Chloroflexota > Limnocylindria > Limnocylindrales > CSP1-4 > DASPUH01. The sequence goes on from DATHCS010000406.1 coordinate 2,848, forward strand.
CGAGCTCGTCGAGCGAGGCATGCAGCTCGGCGGCGTCGCGGTACACGCGGTAGGCGCCGGCAGCCACCAGCTCATCGGCCCCATAGCCGCCCGACAGGAGGCCCACGCTCGTCATGGCCGCCCGACGCGCCGCCAGCAAGTCCCACACCGCGTCGCCCACCACGCAGCAGTCGGCGATCGTGACCCCCAGGCGCTCCTGGCAGGCCAGGAAGAGGTCGGGCTCGGGCTTGGCGCGCAGCACGTCGCCCCGCTCGACCACGATCGTCTCCGGCGGGACGCCCAGTGCCTCCAGCGACGCGTCGATCTCGGGGCGCCGTCCCGAAGTGGCGATGCCGTGGGGCACGCCGTTGTCCCGCAGCCAGGCCAGCAGCTCGACCGCTCCGGGCAGGGGTCGCCGGGCGGGCAGCAGCTGCCGGAAGAGCTCACCGTGGCGCTGCTGGATGGCCTCGGCCTCGGTCTCGGCGAGCGGCCG
>DATHCS010000407.1:0-2735 GCA_035319405.1 Candidatus Dormiibacterota bacterium
CTGCGCCTCCGCGCGCGACGGCTCGGCCTGGCCAAGGGCCGCAGCGGCGAGCGCGTGCTGGTGCTGGCCGAGACGGACGCTGAGCGGATCGTGGAACGCGGCGTCACGATGGAGCCCTCCCTGCTGGTGGTCGACTCCATCCAGACCGTCACGCTCGAGGCCCTCGAGGGCCCTGCGGGTTCCGTGGGCCAGGTGCGCGAATCGGCCGCCCGGCTGCTCGACTTCGCCAAGAGCTCGGGCGTGCCGGTGATCCTCGTTGGCCACGTCACCAAGGAGGGCAGCCTGGCCGGGCCCAAGACCCTGGAGCACCTCGTCGACGCCGTGCTGACGCTCGAAGGCGAGCGGTTCGGATCCCTGCGGCTGCTGCGGGCGACGAAGAACCGCTACGGCTCGACCGAGGAGGTGGGCGTGCTGGAGATGGCCGGCGACGGCCTGCGCGAGGTGCCCGATCCGGCCCGGGCGTTCCTGGGCCAGCGGGCCGAGGCTGCGCCGGGGACGGCCGTGGCGGCGACCCTCGAGGGCAGCCGCCCGCTGCTGGTGGAGGTCCAGGCGCTCGTGGCGCCGGCCGGTGGCTTCGGTCCTCCCCGGCGAACGGTCAGCGGTATCGACCCCAACCGCCTTGCGCTCCTGCTCGCCGTGCTCGGCAGGCGCGCCGGTGTGAGCCTCGCCGGGCACGACGTCTACGCCAGCGTCGCGGGTGGCTTGAGCGTGGCCGAGCCGGCCCTCGACCTGCCCCTCGCGGCGGCACTGGCGTCGTCGTTCCGAGATCAGCCGGTCGCGCCGGGCACGGTGCTTGCCGCCGAAGTCGGCCTCCTCGGCGAGCTGCGGCCCGTGGGCGGCCTCGAACGGCGGCTGCGCGAGGCGGCGCGCCTCGGCTTCCAGCAGGCCATCGTCGCCGCGGGCTCGAGCCCCGCTCCCGACGCGGCGGCTGGCCTGCGCGTCACCGCCGCGGCGACGCTGCGTGACGCCCTCGCCAGCGCACTCGTGACGCCCGAGCCCGCGGGGCGCTCCCACCGCTGAGCGGCGGTCCCGCCGGCACGAGTGGCTGTGCTAGGCTCGCCGCGCATTGATCTGGTTCGTCAGGGTGCTCGGCGGTGCGCTGGGCGCCCTTCTGGCTGTCGCCACCGCCAGCGGGATCGACGTCTTCACGACGCATCCCAACAGCGGGTTCCTGCTCGCTGCCTGGATCATCGCCTGGCCGGTGATCGGCTTCCTGATCATGCCCTACCTGACGATCGTCCCCGCCGGCTGGCTCATGCGCAACGTGCAGGCGCTGTCCACCGGCGAGTTCGTGACGGCCATCATCGGCCTGCTCATCGGGTTGGTCATGGGCCTGCTGCTGGGCCTGCCGCTGGGGCAGCTGCCGGCACCGTACGGGCAGTACCTGCCCATCGGCGTCTCCCTCGTGCTCGGCCTGGGCATGCTCGGGCTGACCGTGGCCAAGCGCCACGACCTGCTGGAGGCCATCGACGCCCTGGGCCTGCTCCCGCAGCGCAGCGTCCCGGCTGCGGAGCAGAGCGCACCCTGGATCGTGGTCGACACGAGCGCCATCATCGACGGCCGCATCGCCGACATTGCCGGCTCGGGCTTCCTCTTCGGCACGCTGATCGTGCCTCGCTTCGTGCTGCTCGAGCTGCAGCACATCGCCGATCATCCCGATCCCAACAAGCGCAACCGGGGTCGGCGCGGCCTGGAGATCCTGGCCACCCTCCAGAAGGAGGACCGTCTGCCCGTCGAGGTCACGGAGCAGGACTTCCCGGAGATCGAGGAGGTCGACGCCAAGCTGGTGGCACTGGCCAAGCAGCGCGGAGCAGCCATCCTGACCAACGACTTCAACCTTAACCGGGTGGCCGAGCTGCAAGGCATCCGGGTGCTCAACGTCAACCAGCTCGCCAACGCCGTGAAGCCCGCCTTCCTGCCCGGCGAGGAACTGCGCATCCGCGTCATCCAGGAGGGCAAGGAGCCGGGGCAGGGCGTCGCCTTCCTCGACGACGGCACGATGATCGTCGTCGAGGGCGGCTCTCGCTTCCTCGACCGTGACCTCGACGTGACGGTCACGCGCGTCCTGCAGACGGTCGCCGGGCGGATGGTCTTCGCGCACCCGCGCCTCGACTGACATGCCGCCGCCCGTGGCCTTCGCCGACGCGGTGGTGGTCGCCGCCGGCAGCAGCCGGCGCATGGGCGGCCCGGACAAGCTGCGTCTGCCGCTAGCAGGGCGGCCGCTGCTGAGCTGGACGCTCGAGGCGCTCGGGGCCGCGTCCTCCGTGCGCGGCCTCATCCTGGTCGTCGCGGCCGAGCGGGTGGCGGAATTCGCCCGCCTGCCCTGGGTCCACCAGTCCGGTGTCAGCATCGTGGCCGGCGGGGAGCGCCGCCAGGCCTCCGTGGCTGCCGGCGTCGCAGCGGCCGGCGCGGAGGTGGTGCTCGTCCATGACGGGGCGCGTCCCCTGGTCACGCCGGCCCTCGTGGACGCCGTGGCCGAGGCTGCGCGCGAGACCGGCGCGGCGATCCCCGTGCGGGCACTGGCCGAAACCGTCAAGCGCAGCCGCGACGGCCACGTCGGCGAGACCGTGGAGCGGGAAGGCCTTGCGGTCGCCCAGACGCCGCAGGGCGCCCGCCTGGCGTTGCTCCGCGATGCGCTCGCCCGAACGGGCGCAGCGCGCCCGGAGGCGCCCGAATTCACCGACGAGGCGGCCATCCTGGAAGCCGTCGGGATCCCGGTGACGGCGGTGCCGGGC
>DATHCS010000408.1:0-2766 GCA_035319405.1 Candidatus Dormiibacterota bacterium
ACCCGAACGCCGGGCCGGAGGCGCTTGACGGCCGAGGCGATGCCACTGATGAGGCCACCGCCGCCGATGCCCACGACGACCACGTCCACGTCGGGCAGCTGTTCCACGATCTCGAGTCCGACCGTGCCCTGCCCCGCGATCACCAGCGGATCGTCGAACGGGTGGAGGAAGAAGAGCCCCCGCTCCGCCTCGAGCTCCCGCAGGCGGCGGAAGGCGTCGCCGACGTGCTCGCCGTAGAGCACGACCTCGGCCCCGTATGCGCGCGCGGCGGCGACCTTGGAGCGTGAGGCACTGGCGGGCATCACGACGGTCGCCGCCACGCCGGCACGACTGGCCGCGAGGGCCACGGCCTGGGCGTGGTTGCCGGCCGAGATCGCGATGACCCCGCGCCGGCGCTCGTCGTCGCTGAGGTGCGCGACCCGGTTCAGCGCTCCGCGAGGCTTGAAGGAGCCGCTGAGCTGAAGGTGCTCGGCCTTGAGGAACAGGCAGGGCTCATCGTGGTCGGTGCCCGCCAGCTCGCGCCCCGCCGCCCCGCCTGCCCCGAGCCGGATCCCGAGCCGCTCGCCGGCGATCGTAGCGGCCGTGCGTGAGGGCAGCACCGGCGTTCGCCGCACGTGACCACGGAGCCCATCGGCCGCGGCGCGGATGTCCTCGAGCGTGACGTCGTGCGTGGCCGGGTCGGGCATCGCAGGGAGTATCGCAGCCCGATGGTCATCGGGGTTCGGGACGAGGGTCAGGATTGACGCGCCCGGGCGGGCCGGGCACGGTCGCGTCATGTCCCGCCCGTCGCCGGGCCTTGCCCGGCACGCGGTCCGCCCCATCCCCCGCTCTCGGCGCGACGGCCGCTGGCGCCTGGTCGCCGCGCTCGTGACGCTGGCCCTGCTGAGCGTGGCCTGGGGCGGCCTGGCGACACCGATCTCGCGCGCCGCACCCTCGAGCCTGCCGCCGCTGCCGCGCGGCTGGCCGCTCGATCATCTCGCCTTCGGCCTCGCGGACAGCCCAGGTGGGGCTGCCCACCTGCAAGACGTGGCGCCCTTCGATCTGCGCTATCAGTACCTGGCGGGCGGCGTCAACACCGGCGCCGGCTGGCAGACCTGGAATGCCAACGGACAGTTCGTCACCTGGTACGTGCAGGACTCGGTGGACCACGACATCACGCCCGTCTTCAGCTACTACATGCTGCGCCAGTCGCACCCCGGCGACGGGATGGGCGAGTCGGCGGGCGACCTGGCCAACCTGCGCAATGCCTCGACCATGAAGGCCTTCTGGCTCGACGTGCGCGCCTTCATGCAGCGCGCCGCGACCTCGACGCCGGTCATCCTGCAGGTCGAGCCCGACCTGTGGGGCTACGCCCAGCAGTCCATCGGGAGCCTCGACGATGCCAGCCACGTGCCGGTGAAGGTGAGCGGCTCCGGGGTCGCCGACCTCGCCGGCCTGCCCGACACCATGGCCGGCTTCGCCCAGGCGTTCGTGCGCCTGCGCGACATCTACGCACCGAACGTGCTGCTCGGCTACCACCTGTCGTGGTGGGGCACCAACCAGGACCCGTTCTACGGATCGACGAGCTGGAGCGCCGCGCAGATCGACGCGCTGGCGGCTCGCTCGGCGGCCTTCTACCGGTCGCTGGGAACCGCGTTCGACGTCGCCTTCGCCGAGTTCAGCGATCGCGACGCGGCCTTCAAGCAGCTGGTCTACGGTGACGGCGGCGCATCCTGGTGGGACGCGGCCGACTTCGCCAACCACGTGCGCTACCTGCGCGACTTCTCGATGGCCTCGCGACTGCGCCTGATCCCCTGGCAGATCCCCATGGGCAACCAGGTCATGCGCGCCATGAACGACACCTGGGGTCACTACCAGGACAACCGTGCCGAGTGGCTGCTTGGCCCCTCTTCGGCCGCCCACCTTGCCGACTACGCCGACGCGGGGGTGATCGCCTTCCTCTTCGGCGGTGGGGCGGGCGGCACGACCTGCGCCTGCGATGCCCAGGGCGACGGGGTCACCGACCCGGCCCCGATCGACGGCAACACGACCGCCTCCTACAGCGCGGACGACGACGGCGGCTACCTAAAGCATCAGGCCGCCGCCTACTACACGAGCGGAGCGATCGCCCTGCCAGCGGGTGCGGCCCGCATCCCGTCGACACGGCTCGCCGGCCCCGACCGCTACGCCACCGCCGCCGCGATCAGCGCGGCCACCTTCGCACCCGGTGTGAGCATCGCCTACGTGGCCTCGGGCACGACCTTCCCCGACGCGCTCGCCGGCGCTCCTGCCGCTGCCCACGAGGGCGGGCCCGTGCTGCTGGTGACCCGCGACAGCGTGCCGGCGCCCACCTCGACCGAGCTGGCCCGCCTGCGGCCGGGACGCATCGTCGTGCTGGGCGGACCGGGCGCCGTGTCGGACACCGTGCGCGGCGCACTCGCCGCGTTCACGGACGGCGGCGTCTCGCGCCTGTCCGGGGCCGATCGCTACGAGACCGCCGCGGCGATCAGCAAGGACGCCTTCGCGCCGGGCGTCCCGGTCGCCTTCGTGGCCACCGGCACCACCTTCCCCGACGCCCTGGCCGGGGCCGCGGTCGCGGGTCATGTCGGGGGGCCCGTCCTGCTCACGCAACCGACCGCACTGCCCCCCGCGACACGGGCCGCGCTGGTCCGACTCGCTCCGGGGCAGATCGTCGTCCTTGGCGGGACCGCCTCCGTCTCGGATGCGGTGCTGGCCACGCTGCACACGTACACGGCGGGCGCGGTGACGCGCCTCGCGGGCCCCGAC
>DATHCS010000409.1:0-2820 GCA_035319405.1 Candidatus Dormiibacterota bacterium
CGCTCGACCTCGGGCAGCTGGATCCCGACCTTGAGCGGTCGCGTCCCCGCCATCGCCGTTCTCCGCCCTGCCGGCCTCAGCCCTGGTTGTTCGTGTAGACGAGGCTCAGGTTGCCGGCCGGGCCGGTGAGCGTCAGGTTGGAGCCCGAGACCTGCCAGCCCGTCATTGCCTGCAGGGCGGCAAAGTAGGCCGTGTCGATCGCCATCAAGGGCGCCGCGCATGCCATCTGGGTCGAGACCAGCTTGCCGAAGACGATGCTCTGCCCGGTCACCGTGTAGCTGCCGCTGTAGCTGTTGCACGCGCCCTGGCCGCTGACCTTCCCGTCGCTCGTGAGGGTGAGGTCGATGCGGCCCTGGGTGGGCACGCTGAACTGACCGCCCACGACGTTGCTGAGGGTCCACGTTCCGGCGACGGCGGACGAGCCGCCGCAGGCCGCGAGCGAGGCGATGAGCAGGCCGATCACGGCGAGACGGGTCAGCATCGGGAAGCGGGCCAGCACGGGGAACCTCCGAGGGCGGACTGGACGGCGGCAGTATGTCACGAGGTGGTTTCGCTGGGCGCCGAGCGACGGTTAGGATAGCCGCCGTGATCGACCAAACGACCCGGCGTCAGGTCGCGGTCTTGGCCGGCTTCGGCGTGCTCCTCTCCCTGTTCCTGATCCTCGCCAGGGGGGCCGTGGGGCCGTTCATCGTGGCCCTCCTGCTGGCCTACTTCATGACCCCGGTGGTCGACGCCCTGGAGCGACGGCGCGTGCCACGCTGGGCGGGGATCCTGCTCATCTACCTGGTGATCGTGGTGGTGGCGGTGGCCGTCCTCGCCTACGCCATCCCCCGCATCGTCAGCGGCGCCGCCGCCCTCGGCGTGGCGGGCCACGATCTGCTGCTGCGCGTCCCGGACCTCCTCGAGTCGCTGGGCGCGCCGCCGGAGCTCGTGGATGCCGCGCGGGAGGCGATCGACTCGCTGCTGGCCGCCCTCGGTGACATCACCCAGGGCAGCCTCATGGGGCCAGCGGTCGCCCTGCTCTCGAGCGTCTTCGGAGCGATCCTTTCGTTCGCCTTCGCACCCTTCTTCATCTTCTACCTGGTGATCGACACGCGCTCCCTGGTGGCCGCCTTCGATCGGAGCATCCCGCCAGCGTGGCGACCCGACGTCTGGGCGGTCATCCGCATCGCCGACCACGCCTTCAAGCAATGGTTCAAGGCGACGATCATCCAGGGGCTGATCATGGGCACCCTGTCGGGCCTGGCCATGTTCGGGCTGTCGATCTTCTTCGGGCCCGTCTTCAGCGGCACGGCGCTGGTGATCGCCGTGATCGCCGGGCTGTCCGAGTTCATCCCCCTCATCGGGCCGATCTTCCCGCTCGTGGGGGCGACGCTCGTCGGCCTGACCGTCAGCCCGGCGGCGGCCATGGCCGCCTTCATCGTCTTCTTCATCCTGCAGCAGCTCGAGGCGAACGTGGTCGCGCCGCGCGTGGAGGGCGAGGCGCTGGCGCTGCACCCGGCGCTGATCATCGCCGCCCTGATCCTCGGCGCGGCCGCGGCCGGCCTCGCCGGCGCGCTCCTGGCGACGGTGGTGACATCCACCGTCCTGATCATCACCCGCTACCTGTTCCGGCGCGCGAGCGGCCTCATCGATCCGCCACCACCCCCGCCGATGCCCGCAACGGTGCCACTCGACGTCGGCCCGGTGCCGGGGATTCCGCGCGTCCGTGCACCTGTGCCCGTACCCGCAGACGTCGAAGAGCCGGCGGGATAGGGCCTTGGATCGACTGACGCCCGGACTACCCTTCGCGCGATGGACGATCTCACGACGAGTTGGTACGCGGTAGCGGACCAGCTGCCCGCGGGATGGGAACTCGACGGGCTTCGATGCGCCTCGAGCGGTCTCGACTCTGAAGAGCGCTCCGACGAATGGATCGCTGTGGCGATCGGGCCGAATGGCGACGAGCGGCGCTTCCGAGCGCGTGATCCGGTCGCTGCCCTTCGCGGCCTGGCGGACTCGCTCGGCCCGACGCAGACGCGACCGGATGCGCCGAGCGTTTGACCGTTCTTGGCGCGGGCCGTAGAATCCGGCGGCGGGGTGGAGCAGCGGCAGCTCGTCGGGCTCATAACCCGAAGGTCGGCGGTTCGAATCCGTCCCCCGCAACCAACGCGAATGCTGTCCTAACGACCCTGGGTCCCGCCCCCAGGGTCGTTCCTTTTGCCCGGCGCCTGGCGGCGCCCGCGCTCAGCCCTCGTCGACGCGGAAGGTGAGCAGCGCGAGGACCGCAAAGAGGACCGTCCAGGCCAGCAGCCCCACGGCCTGCCAGGGCTCCACCGAGCCCGAGGCGCCGGTCGCCGCGCGCACGAGGTCGGCCATCAGCGCCGGTGGCAGGATCGATGCGGGCGCCGCGATCGGGGCGGGCAGGGCATCCAGCGGCACGATCACGCCACCCATCAGCAGGATCAGCAGGTACAGGGCGTTGGCCACGGCCAGGGTCGCCTCGGGGCGCAGCAGGCCGGCTAGGAGTAGTCCCGCGCCCACGCTCGCCAGCAGACCCAGCAGCATCCACGGTGCGGCGGCGAAGAGCGCGACGGGAATGCCGCCCGACGGCGTCCAGCCAAGCACCGCCGCCACGATCGCGATCAGCAGGACCTGGACCACCGCCGTCAGGGCCACCGCGATGGCCTTGGCCAGCATCAGTGCCCAACGCGGCAGCGGCGAGCCGGCCAGCCGCTTGAGCGTACCGTTGCCGCGCTCGAAGGCGGTGGCGATGCCCAGCGAGACCAGCCCGGTCGAGATGAGCGCCAGGCAGAGGATGCCCGGCACGAGCTGCCCGAG
>DATHCS010000410.1:0-2695 GCA_035319405.1 Candidatus Dormiibacterota bacterium
GTCCGCGTGAATGAGCCGCCACGGGGCCGAAATACCGGATCAGGTGGTCGAGCGGCACGAGGCGCGGGCGGGCATCGGGATGGGCGGGGTCGCGCACGAAGACGCCGTCGGCAAGGAGCAGGTGGAGGTGGAAGTACACGCGCAAGGCGGAGTCGAATCGCTGCACGAACACGACGGCGCAGCCCATGCGCGAGGCGCTGCGCGGGAGCTTGACGCCGCGGCGGCGAGCCTGCCGGCGCTGCCACGCCGAGAGGGTGCGGACGACGGTAGTGATGACGCGGGAGGCCAGACGGGGATCGGCGGCGAGGTGGCTGCGCACGCGCGGAGGGAAGGTCACGACCCATTGGCGATAGTCGGCCCAGGGCAGGACGCGATCGCAAAGGTGGGCAGCGGTATCGTCCATGCGCCGTGCGGCACACGACGGGCACGCGCCGCGGCCGTGGCAGGAGAACGCGACCAGGTGTTCGAATCGGCACTTGGGGCAGACGAGGCGGGTGAAGCCGCGGCTGAGGATCCCGCAGTCGAGGAATCCCTCGAGCTCGCGGCGGACGTGTGCGGGCAGGCCGTGTCCGAAGGGGCTGCGCTCGGCGAGCCAGGCGTCCAGCGCATCGAGCTCGCGGGCGACGAGTCTGTAAAGGACGGTCTTCTCCGGCTCGCGGCGGCGATAGATGCCCGGCGCGGCGGCGGGTGACGCTGGGGCGGACGGTGCGGCGGGGGACGTGGGCCGGAGCGGTCGCGAGGCGGCGCCGGGGGTGCGCTCGTAGTGGATGGGATGTTCGGCGCGTCCGCGCCGCGATGCGGAGCGTCGGCAGCGGCGTTGGTGGGAGCGCGAGTGGGAGCACGAGCGCGAGCGCGAAGACGGCGGCGCACAGGACCGCGGCTTTGGCGCGCTGGAGGGATGCGAGGACGCGGGCGGTGTCGGTGCAGAGTCCAGGCGCGCAGGTCAAGGCAGCCGCCATGCCAGGGTCGGAGACGGGTGCCACCGTCGAAGCGCGTGCCGTGGCGCGTCCGGAAGCCGGAGATGGCGTCCGGAATCCGGCCGGACAGTCCGGAATCCGGACACGAGTTCGCGGGCGAGCAGGCGAGAGCGCGAGCGGGAACATCCCCGCCCGAGCGGGAACAACCAAGGAAGATCGCCCCGCTGGAACGGGGTTGACCCGCTGGAAGGGGTTGCGGGTATCCACCATGTCGTCAGGCATTCGGCGTGGCCCCGGCGCGTCAGGCGGAGCAGCAGGGCCAGGGCGCAAAGGGGGAGCCAGATCGTGCAGGCTTCCGAGGCCAGCACGGCGAGGCGGCGCCGCGACAGGAAGGCGTGCGGTCCGAGGGGGGCGACGCGGATGGGGCGGCGCGACGTCGCGAAGGAGCACGCCCCAGGTGGTCTCGAGCACCGCCAGCGCCGCCGCCCGGGTGCGCTCGCCGGGGACGTAGGGGAGGTGGTGGCCGCCGCCGGCACGGGCGATGGCTCGCAGCACCATGGCATCGGCGTCGCCGCCGACGGGCCATGGATGATGATGGATGGGGAGCATCCTGCAGCATATCGGCATGGGGCCCGGCGAGAAGCATCACCGGGGGTCCCGGCATCCTGTGACGTGCCGCAGGGTCGCGCCGGAGCAGAAAGGACGCGGCCGCGCATCACCGTGAGGTCTGGGAACGCTCAGGCTGCGGGAGAAGCGTCAGCTGCGCGCACTCCGCTGAAAAAGCCGGCACCCTGTACGAAGGAGGGAACGACGAGGCCGGCCGTTGGCACGGTCTGGCTGATGCTCGGGATCGCCGTCCTGCTCTGCCCCCGTATCGCCAGGCTCTTCTCCGCCCTGCCCGACCGTCGTGGCCCGGCTCGATTGCTCCGTCCACGTCCGTGCCGGAGGAGTCGTTTCCCGCCACCTGCGTCCCTCTTCGCCGCCGTGTTCGCCGCCTCGTGTCGAGTCCCGCGTCGTCGCTGTCATCGTGTCCCCGTCCGCGCTCGCAGAATCTTCTTGACCACCGGCCGCGTCTTCGCGACCATGCCGGTGTTGTCGAGGGCAGCTCGCCGCGTCGCACGACTGGCGGAACTCGCTGAGCCCGGCCGCGTCTTCGCGACCATGCCGGTGTTGTCGAGTGTGATCTCTGCCAAGGGAATAGCCGTCCTCGACCGGGCCGTCGTCCAGACGGGCCGTCGTCCAGACGGCCCAATCCTCGGCCCTTCTTCTGCTCGCCCGCTACCCTGTACCCGACGGGCGCTGATCTCCGCTACCGTGGAAGAAGGGGGGAGGTCAGCGCTGAAGCCAACCCCTGATGATCCCGCAGTCGAGGAATCCCTCGAGCTCGCGGCGGACGTGTGCGGGCAGGCCGTGTCCGAAGGGGCTGCGCTCGGCGAGCCAGGCGTAAGTCGTTGACGAGCTCCTTCATGAGCTCGAAGCCTTCAGCGAAGGACCTGGCGATCTGCATGCGGGGCATCCTGCCACCCGCAGGATCAGCGTGCAAGCGCGCAGGAGCCCTCCCCGCCTGGACCTCGCCACCGGCCACGACATCTGCGTACCCAGCGGCCGCTGATGTAGTCTTCCTCACCCAAAAACTCACGTCTTGACACCCTGCCCGAGGTTCGCCGACGATCCCGCCCGTGGCCGGATACTCCGACACTGCACGACTGCGCGGGCGCCTGGTAGCGCGAGCCGCCTGACAGGAGGACGCCATGGAACGAAGAGACCTGTACAAGATG
>DATHCS010000411.1:0-5117 GCA_035319405.1 Candidatus Dormiibacterota bacterium
CACGACGTACCGCAACATGCGGAGGGTGTCGTCATCGGCCCACTGGACATCGTCGACAAGGAGCGCCAGCGGGCGCAGCGCGGCGAGGGCAGAGATCGCCACCCCCGCCAGGTCGAAGGCCCGCAGGAGCTTGGCGTCAGGCGACAGGGCCTCGAAGCCGGGCTCGTCATACCCAGAGATGGCCTCGACCACTCGCCTCACGGCGGCCTCGGCGGGCGTGCCGGCGGCCGTCTCCCGGATCGCGCCCGACGCGAAGAGGCTGCGCGCGACGAGGAACGGACCGCGGATCTCCTCGTCGGCGGTGATCGCGACGCACGTGAAGCCGCTCGCCGCCGCGAGCTCTGCCGCAGAGAGCAGCAAGCGCGTCTTGCCGATGCCGGGCTCGCCCTCGAGCGTCACCGCGGCCAGGCGCCCCGACGCCTCGCGCAGCTCCTGGGAGATCGCCTCGAGCTCCGCGCTACGGCCGATGATCGCACCGCTCGCCCGGCGCAGCTGAACGGCGAGCGAACACTGCGGCCCGACGACCGGGTCGAGGGCGCCCCCGTCTACCGGCCGGAGGAAGGTGCCCTGCTCGACGAACGTGGGATCGCCCGGCATGCGCGGATTATCACGCCGCCGCCTGCAACTGGTCGGCGTACTTCTCCAGCGCTCGAGCCACCTTGGCAAGCGGTTCCATGAGCACTGGCGTACACAGCTCGCCGCAGCGACGGGCGAATGCGGCCGCGTCGCGCAGCCGCTCCTCCATCAGGACCCACGCAGCCTCGCGGTGCGGCAGAAGGTAGTCGACCTGGTAGAACAGCTCGAATCCCGGACCCGCCGTGACGCCGGGCAGGTGCGACCCGACGGGCAGCATCGTGACCACGCTCCCCAGCGGCTTGATCGCCGAATACATCAGCCCGACCGAGACGTCGGCCAGGACCGCGAGCTGCTCCGGCGTCTCGTCGGTATGGGCGAAGTAGCGGGACAGCAGCTGGAGCAGGACCTCGTAGGCCACGTTGAGCAGGTCCATCGCGCGCGTCGTGCCCGGATCGGTGATCAGCGGCACCACGACGCCCGTGGCCTGCGGCCGGACGTTGGCCGCCACGACGGGCCTGGTGGGCTCGAAGGCCGGGTCCGCCTGCTTGAGCTTGAGGTACTCGTCGAGGATGGTCAGGAGGCGCCCGAAGTGGGCGTCCCGCCACTCGCCCCGCGCTCCCTCGCCCTGCTCGACGATCGTGTCGATCGCCTGCCGCGCGGAGGCCAGGTCGGTCACGGCGACGAGCTCCGGCCAGCGGAAGTGCTCCTCGGTCGCCTGGGCATTCGGCGGCCCGATGAACAGGCGCTTCGGGCCAAGCCGCTCGTCGAGGTGCTCCAGACCTGCCTGGATCGAGCGGTAGAGCTGGCCGATCGTGTCGAACTCCTGGAGGTGCGGCACGATCTCGTCGCCCTCGTCATGAGGCAGCGCGACGGCCTGCGCGACCGCCTCGAACCCCTCGGCGTCCGCGACGTCCATCCCGTCCGGCCGCTCGAGGAAGGCGAAGTGGCGCAGAGCCGGCTCGCCGAACGGCACCAGCTCGATCCGGACGCCCGCCGGGTAGGCGTAGGCGGGCATCGGGAAGTTCGGTCGGGCGAGGCGCGGGGCGGCCCCGACTGCTGTCAGCAAGTTCTGGACGAGCGCGAGGTGCAGCATTTCCTGCCGGCTGATCTCGAGCAGCGTCGTGCGCCAGCGCTGGACCGCCGCGATGGTCTCGGGCGTCAGCCCCTCGTCAGCCTTCTGCTTGAGCGAGAACGCCGCGAACAGGTACTGGAGCATCACCAGGTGCTCCAGCTCGGCGGCCTTGCCAAGCGTGTAGACCAGCGCCTCCCGATGTTCCAGACCCCCGCTGTGCGCGTCGCCCGGTCCGCGGCGCACGGCAAGGACGCTGGCCAGTGGACCGTGAGGGACAGGCGTGACGTTCTCGATCACTCGACGCCTCTCTGGGTGTTGTCTGACGGAATACGGTTCAGGTGGGCAGTGTGCAGCGGACGAGCGATCCGCGTCGAAAGGGTCAACTGTTGGTTGCCGGCGGGATTCCGCGCGTGCTACGGTGCCTCGACTGGCACAGCCAGGTGCGGCGCCCCGAGGGGCGAACCGCGCTGACACCGATGACCCGTGGGGGCCCGATGGACGACGTCCGACGATCGCCGGATCTCCGGGTGGGGAGTGGCCAGGTGGGCTTCGGCGAGTTCCCGAAGGCCACGTTCGCGATCGTGGCCGGCGCCGGGCACGATGCCGCAGCGTCGTTCTACGGGAGCTGCGCCGGCCGACTCATCGCCACGTTCCTGGACACGCTGCGGGCCGATCCGAAGGCCTGCGCGACGCTGGGGAGTTGACCGAGAGAAGTGGAGCGCGTCGTGCAGTCCGGGTCGGGGACAGGAGGAGACACGCCAGCCGGCGAGCGCTACCTGCTGCTCGCAGACATCTCCGGGTACACGGGCTTCATGGCCGGTGTGGAACGCGAGCACGGCGTCGACTTCAGCGCCGGCATCCCGGCGGCCTACTCGATCCTCAGCGCCCTGCTCGACGCGGTCATCGAGGGCGCAGCGCCCGAGTTCGCGGTGGTCAAGCTCGAGGGCGATGCCGTCTTCGCCGCCGCGCCCGCGGCCAGCCTCGACGGCATGGGCGACCGAGTCCTCGAGAAACTCGGCGCGATGTACGAGGCATTCACGGATGCGCGCACGGCAGCGATCCCCTCGAGCGACCACATCTGCACGGCCTGCCCTGCGGTCGCGCATCTCGATCTCAAGGCCGTCCTGCATCGTGGTCCGTCGGTGCGGCAGACCGTCGGGGCCGGCAGCGACCTGCTGGGCCCTGCGGTCACGGTCGCGCATCGACTCCTCAAGAACACCGTACGAGCCCGGATCGGCGGTCGCCCGTACCTGTTGCTGACCGACGCCGCCGCGACCGCGCTCGGACTGTCAGACGTCGGCATCGGGCACCACGAGGAGTACGCGGACATCGGACGCGTCGGCGGTCGGATCGTCGAGCTCGGATGACCCGGGCCGGGTCTTCCTGAACTCAGCCCGCGATGGATGTGCCTCAGGGCAGATGGAACGTCGGCGCGGGCGATGCGCCGTGCGCCACGCAGGCGGTGTCGAGGCCCGTGGCCGTGCCGGCGTCGAGAAATGCCGCGATGACCGAGGGCCCGCAGCCGAGGTGGCCGACCACGTGCCCTTGGGCAGGCATGACGACGATGAGGCTGTTGGGCTCCTGTGATGTGACGCCCGTCAGGTTGGAAGGCGGATCCTGGGGGTCGGCTTCACCGGCGAGCCAGAGGACCGGCAGGACGGTCCGGACCGGCGCCGCGTCGTCTGCCGGCACGACGCCCATGGGCAGGTAGCGGCACAGCGTCGCCTCCCCCGTCGCCCAGGCCCGCACGAACGGGACCGCGTAGCTGCCGGCGCCCTCGCGCTCGACCTCGGCCGGGTCGAAGCGAGACCATGCCTCGGAGCACAGGATCACGTCCTTCATGAGAGGCGTGGGGCCAGCACTGGGAGAGGCATCCGAAGGCGGCACGAGCTGGCTCACCTCGGCCCACCGGCCCTCCCGGGCCAGGTGGATGGCGAGCGGCAGCTGGACCGCGGCGGCTTCCGTCATGAGCGCGTTGTGGATGGAGAGCCCTACGGTTGCGAGGTCGGCGACCGCCGTCGCGCCTGAGTCCGGGTCCGTAACGGTGACGCCCCTTGCGAACTCCGCGACGAGTGTCGACCACTCGCCTGCGAGGTTCGGGAAAGCGGCATGGCAGGCAGCATCGGCGGCGCACCTGTCGAGGAGCAGGTCCAGCGCGTGCTGGCTCGTCGCTGCCATGAGCTCCAGGACGGGGACGTCGAGCGGCGTCGTGCCGTCCATGATCGCGACCCGCACACGGTCTGCGTGCTGGCGCAGGTAGTACTGGGCGAGCTCCCCGCCGTAGGACGCGCCGTAGAGGTCGATCTTGTCGTACCCCAGGGCCGCCCGGACCGCGTCGACATCGTCGGCCGCCACGCTGCTCGTGTACATGCGGGGGTCGGCGTCGAGCCCGGCGAGGCTCTCCTTCGCCCACGCCGACAGGAGCGCGTCCGCCTCGGCGGCGGACAGGCCGGTCGTGTCGGGCATGGCGGGCAGGGTCAGCGGGTTCGAGGCGCCGGTACCGCGCTGGTCGACGAGGACGATGTCGTGGGTGGCGTGGACGCCCGTGTAGAGCCCTGGGAACCAGGCGAAGAACGACGTGCTTGCGTCGCCTGGCCCGCCCGCGAGGGCGAACAGCGGGTCCGGCTTCGAGTCTGCCGCGACCGCCGGCACCACCGCCACCCTCAGCCCGACCTGGCGCCCGGACGGGTTCGACCGATCCTCAGGCACCTCCAGCGTTCCGCAGTAGGCCGGAAAGGAGGCCTTCACCGGGACCTCGCCGCTGATCGTGCAGGCGGCCATCGGCTGGCCGGCGAGCGTGGGTGCGTTCGCGGCCGGGAAGGCGGATCCGCTTGGCGCCGAGGTGCACCCGACAAGGAGGGCCGTGGCTGCGACGGCCAGCCCGGCACGCCGTGTCCCGCTCACCACGGCACCTCCTCCTCGCGCGACGGGGCGGCGGTGCGAGTGGGCTCTCGGGCGGCGACCGTCAGCGGGGCACGTGTTCAGGCTCCCAGTTTCGATCCGGCACCCGGCGTGTGACGAGAGACCAACGGACGAACCTGACGCGACACATGGACCGCCGCTCTTGGTGGTGGTTACCGCAGAAGGACCGCTCTGACGTTGATTCCTTCAGTGCGCGTGAACGAGAGGTTTGCCTCTTCATTTTGGTCGCATCACGAACGCGGAGATCGGGCGCGAGGTCCCGCCCTCGCATGCAGAGTGTCGTGCTGGGCACGAAGGGGAAGGTGGAGCGGGAGACGGGATTCGAACCCGCGACATTCTGCTTGGGAAGCAGACACTCTGCCAGCTGAGTTACTCCCGCTCGGGGGAGCTCGCATTCTAGCCCAATCCGACCGCGGCGGTCTCTCGGGTCCGGCTTGGATGGCCCTGCCGACTCGTTCGTCCTCCTGACGGCCAGAACCAACATTGGCTGCCAATCCCTGTCCTTCACGACCGACGCGACGCGCGACACCATCCGGATCAGCTCGAG
>DATHCS010000412.1:0-5613 GCA_035319405.1 Candidatus Dormiibacterota bacterium
CGTTCGGGAACGCGATCCGGATCCTCCAGCAGGGGAGGGTCGGCGCGACGGCCTGACCGATCCGATCTAGTGCCGGCCCTCGTGGGCGGCCCGCCTGGGGGGCCGGCCGCGCCGCCACGCGGCGGCAGTCCCCGCCGCGGCGCCGAGCACCAGGAAGAGGCCGCCCGGCGGGGCTGCGTCGCCTCGTTCGGTCCCAGTGTCGGGCTGCTGGACGCCCCCGCTCGTGGCGGAGGCCGCGCGCACGACGATGGTGCCCAGCTGGCCCGCATGGATCGTGCAGTGGTAGGCGAACGTGCCGATGGCGTTGAAGGTGCGCGCGTAGGTGTCGCCGGGATAGACGTAGCCTGAGTCGAAGGCGCCGCCGTCGGCCGTGACGCTGTGCGGCGCGTCGGTCGGATTGGTCCAGGTGACACGGGTGCCGACGACGATGGTCAGCGTGCGCGGCTGGAAGCTGTAGGTGCCCGGCCCGGTCTTCGCGGCCCGGACCGTTGCGCTCGCCGCCAGAGCGATCTCCGCGAGCATGAGGAGCCAGAGCGCCCCGGCGGCGACCGCAACGATCGCTGCGGCCAGGCGCCCTGGAGGTCGCGCGCGACCGGAGGGGCCGTCCATCTCGCCGTGAGCATAGGCGGCCCGCTCCCGGCCGCGCCGCCGTACGATCGGCCCACCAGCGCAGCCGGAGGTCGTCGTGGAACCGTGGTCGCGCCCCCTGCGGGGGCGCCTCGAGGAGCTCACCATCGAGAGCCGCGTCCTGCGCGGCAATCCGCTCGGCGATCCGTGGGAGCGGCCCGTGTGGGTCTACCTGCCGCCCGCCTACCACGCGGAGGCCGGCCGTCGCTTCCCGGTGATCTACCTCATCCAGGGCATGACCGGGCAGCTCGACATGTGGCGCAACCGCAGTGCCTTCCGGCCAACCGTGCCGGAGCTCGTCGACGCGCTCTTCGCGGGTGACGGGCCGGGCGAGGGCCCGCCGCCGCCCGCCGTGGTGGCCTTCGTCGACTGCTGGACCTCGTACGGTGGCAGCCAGTTCCTCGACTCGCCAGGCACCGGCCGGTATCACACCTACCTGTGCGACGAGGTGGTCGACTTCGTGGACGCCCGCTACCGCACGGTGGCCAGCCGCGAGGGCCGTGCCATCACCGGCAAGTCGAGCGGTGGATACGGTGCGATGGTCACCCCGATGCTGCGGCCCGATCGGTTCTCGGCCCTCGCCACGCATGCGGGCGACGCCCTCTTCGAGTGCTGCTACGGCCCGATGTTCCCCGCCGCCGCTCGGGCTCTGCGCGACCACTACGACGGCTCCTGGGAGCGCTTTTGGGCCGACTTCCGCGCCCGGCCCGCGTTCGCCAGGGAGACCGACCAGCCGCTGCTCGAGTCGTACGGCTATGCGGCCTGTTACTCGGCGGACCCGGACGGCACGGTCCGGGTGCCCTTCGAGGCGTCCACCGGTGAGCTCGTACCCGAGGTCTGGGAGCGCTGGCTGCGCTGGGATCCGGTGCGTCTCGCACGCACGGCGGAGGGCGCCGCGGCCCTGCGGTCCCTGACCGCCGTGTACATCGACGCGGGCAAACGGGACGAGTACTACCTGGACCTCGGGGCGGAGGCCTTCCGGAAGGCCTGCCGGGACGCCGGGGCGGTCGAGCCGAGCTTCGAGCTCTTCGACGCGAAGCATGGCCAGATCGAGTACCGCTACCCGCTGGCCATCCGCTTCCTGGCCGAGCGCCTCGCCGAATCCTGAGCCGGCCGACGGCTGGTGCCGGAGGAGGGGATCGAACCCACACGGCCTTGCGGCCACTCGATTTTGAGTCGAGCGCGTCTGCCAGTTCCGCCACTCCGGCGCGGGCAGATTGTACGGGAGGGCCCCCGGCCCGATGCTAGACTCGGGCCGCCCTCGCGACCGCCGCGACAGGAGGACGCGCGCCGCGCCCGTGACCGAACCCCGAACCGCCGGCGGCGGCCCCTCGCCGGAGCAGGCCCGCGACGAACGGCTCGTGCAGCGTGCGCTGTCGGGCGACCTGGACGCCTTCAACGAGCTGGTGACGCACTACCAGGACTTCCTCTTCGCGCTGGTCGTGCGCATGGTCGGTGACCGCGATGCGGCGGCCGACGTCGTGCAGGAGGCGTTCCTCAACGCGTACCGCAACCTGCGCAGCTATCGCGGCGGGGCGGTGCGCAGCTGGCTGGCGCGGATCGCCCTCAACGCCGCCACCGACGTGCTGCGCCGCCGTCGACGCCGGCCGGCGGAGCCCTACCCGGACTGGGAGGACGACGCCTGGCAGCCGCCCACCGGTCCCGAGGTTGACCCCGAGCAGGTAGCCACCCGCCGGGCTCGCGGGCGCGTGCTGACGGACGCGCTGCAGCGGATCGGCGAGGACCAGCGGCGCGCCATCGTGCTCTTCGACGTGGAGGGCTTCGACTACGCCGAGATCGCGGCGATCACGGGCGTCTCACTGGGGACCGTCAAGTCGCGGATCCACCGTGGCCGCCTCGCGCTGCGTGAGCTGCTGCAGGATCAGATGGAACTCTTCCGTGAGTGAAGGCGTCAGACGGACATGATCCCGTCCCAGCCGGCCTCCCAGGAGCACGCCCGGCACGACCTGGAGCTGGTCGCCGCGGCCGTCGAGGGCGACGCGCTGTCGATCGGCGAGCGTGAGCGCCTCGCGACGCAGCTCGCCTGCCCCGACTGTCGGGCGCTGCAGGCCGACCTGCTTCGCCTCGCGACGAGCCTTCGCAGCGATCTGCCCCTCCCGCCCCGGCCTCGCGACTTCCGCCTCTCGCCGTCGACGGCCGGCCCGGCTCGCCGCCTCCACCTACCGGCGTGGCTCGCCGGCGCTCCCCTGCAGCCCCTCGCGGCGGCTGTCTGCTCCGTCGGCCTGCTGCTCGTGCTGGTCGGGGTGGCCGTCCCGGGCACCGACCGTCCGAGCGTGCTGCAGACGGTGGGCAACGCGATCAGCGGCCCGGCCGAGCGCGAGAGCAGCGGCGGCACGGGGTACGACCAGGCCGCAGGAGCCCCACAGCCTTCGGCCGCACCGTCGGCGGCGTCGTTGCCCGGCGCCATGGGGTCACCGGCCGCCAGCGCGGGCCCGACCGCTGCGCTGCCCGCCTTCTCCAGCGAGGAGCCGAAGAGCCCCCAGGAGGGGCCCCGCGACGCCGGAGGGTCGTTGCCGCCCGGCGCGGAGGGCATGGTGGGCGCCAGCGCCTCGCCGGGTTCGACCCCTCCCCAGGCGGCGCAGTCGCCCGCGAGCATCGATCCGGCCGCGCTCCTGCTCGCCGGGGGGATCCTGCTGACGCTGGTGGGCCTCGGCGGCCTGATCCTCGGGCGGCGCCAGGGACGCTGATCGCGGACCGCCGCCGGACCAGGCTGGCACGGGCCCGGCGACCGCAGGCGGCGGGGTAGACTCGCCCTCGTGGACCGGCTGATGCTGCTGGACGCGAATGGCCTCATCTACCGGGCCTACTTCGCGCTCTACAACACGCCCCTGACGACCAGCAAGGGCGAGCTCGTGAACGCCGTGTTCGGGTTCTGGAGCATCGTCCTGCGGGGCTTCCAGGACGTGCACCCCGACTACGTGATCGCCTGCTTCGACCTCTCGGGCCCCACGTTCCGCCACGAGCAGTTCACCGAGTACAAGGCCACGCGCCGGCCGATGCCCGACGACCTGCGCGAGCAGTTCCCGAAGGTGCGCGAGCTCATCGAGGCCTTCCGCATCCCCGTCTACGAGCTGCAGGGCTACGAGGCGGACGACCTCATCGGCACGCTGACCGTGCAGGCTGAGGCGCGCGACCTGCAGACGACGATCGTGTCCGGCGACCTCGACATGCTGCAGCTCGTGACCGAGCAGACGCACGTCATGACGACGCGCGGCGGCGTGCAGATGACGGTCACCTACGACCCGGCCCGGATCCTCGAGCGCTACGGGCTGCGGCCGGATCAGATGATCGACTTCAAGGCCCTCAAGGGCGACACGACCGACAACATCCCGGGCATCCCCGGCGTCGGTGAGAAGACCGCCGCCAAGCTGCTCCAGGACTTCGATTCGCTCGACGCGGTGTACGAGGCTCCGGACCGGGTGCAGCCGGAGAAGCTGCGCGCCAAGCTCCTCGAGTTCCGCGATCAGGTGCTCGCCTCGCGCCAGCTGGTGACGATCCAGCGTGACCTGCCGGTGACGCTCGACCTGAGCAACGCCGGCCTCGGGGACTACGACCGGGCGGAGGTGATGCGCCTCTTCCGCGAGTACGAGTTCCGCTCGCTCGTGGAGCGGCTGCCGGGCGTCGCCGGCGAGGTGCCGCTCGCGCCCGGCGAGCTGCTGCGGAAGGAAGACGAGGTCGGGGCGGTGCCGGCCGCGATCGTGCCCGGCCGGCAGCTGGTGGGTCGAGTGGCCGGCGCGCGCGGCTCGGCTGCGTCGGGGGACGGCAGCGGGCTCCAATTGACGCTCGACTTCGACGCGATCGGCACGGAGGCGGGCGAGGCGACGGCCGCGGGCACGGTTCCGCTCGGGGGCGACGGCCACGCGCTCGGCCCGGCCGTCGGCCAGACGGGTGCGGCGCCCGCCACCGCCGTCGAGGTCCTGCCGGCGGATCCGCGCGGTCGCTTGGCCGCGCTGCTGGCCGAGCCGGGACGGGCGGAGCGCCTCGGCCCCGACGAGTCCCTCGCCGATTGGCTTGCACGCCAGCCGGAGCTGGCCATCGGCCTGGCCGTCGACGATCCGCGCCCTCGTCGCGGCACGCTGCTCGGCATGGCCGTGGCGGGTCCGGACGGCCGCCTGGTCACGGCCGACGCGACGCGGGCGGAGGACCTGCTCCGGGCGGTGGTCGCGGCTGGCCGCCCGATCGTCGGCCACGACGCCAAACGGCTGCTGGTGGCCGAGCTGGCGCGACGGGATCCGGACGGCCGCGCGCCAGGGACCGCACGGGATCCGGCGCTGCCCCGCGTCTCGTTCGACACCCAGATCGCGGCCTACATCCTGAACGCCGCCCTGCGGTCGCAGTCACTGGCCGACATCGCCGCCGAGCGGCTCGGCGCCGAACTACCCAAGGCGGGCGACCTCGGCGGCGCCGACCACGCCGCGCTCGAGGCGGCGGCCGTGGCGGCCGCCCGCGAGGCGCTCGTTCCGCCGCTCGAGGAGGAGGGCCTGGAGCGGCTCTACCGGGAGCTCGAGCTGCCGCTCATCCCGGTGCTCGCACGCATGGAGGCGGCCGGGGTGGCGCTGGACCGCGAGGCGCTGGGCGGGTTGGCGACCTCGTTCGCCGAGGAGATCGGACGCCTCGAGGCGGAGATCTACGCGGCGGTCGGCCACGAGTTCAACCTGGGCAGCCCCAAGCAGCTCGAGCAGGTCCTCTTCTACGAGCTGAACCTCCCCCGCGGCAAGCGCACCAAGACCGGCTACTCCACCGATGCCAGCGTGCTCGAGGAGCTCCGCCCGGCCCACCCCATGATCCCGCTGCTGCTCGACTGGCGCGTCTACACGAAGCTCAAGAGCACCTACGTCGACGCCCTGCCGCTGATGCTCGATCCGCGCACCGGCCGCCTGCACACGACCTTCCACCAGGCGGTCGCCTCGACGGGCCGGCTCTCCTCGTCCGACCCGAACCTGCAGAACATCCCCATCCGCTCCG
>DATHCS010000413.1:0-2397 GCA_035319405.1 Candidatus Dormiibacterota bacterium
CGAGCGGATCTCGCCGCTGCGCAGGTCGAGGTGCAGCCGCGACGAGTCGGGCGCGCGGGTCGGCGCGAAGCGTTCCGGCGGGCCGACCTCACCGTCGCGCCCGTCCGTCTCGGCCCACTCGTCGAACGTATTCAGCAGGCGTTCCAGCTTGAGGTCGGCGAGCGAGAACATGTTGCGCAGGCCGCCGGAGAACAGCGCGCGGCCGTCACGTACCGCCGCCCAGCGGCCCACCAGCTCGACGCCCATCGAGGTGAGCGCGTTGAGGTCGAGCGTGGCCCGCTCGGGCGTCCCGACCAGCTGGGGTGAGGGCAGCCGCCGGGCCCGGGTGAGATCCTCGACCTCGTCGTACCGCTGGTCCCACACGCCCGACGCGTCCATCCACCACAGCACATCGCGCCCGCGGTATACGCGCGGCAGCCGCACGTGCTCCCCCACCGAGAGGATCACCGGCCGGCCCGACTGCCTCAGCTCGGCGGCCAGCTGCACGCCGGTCGCCGACGCTCCCACGACGAGCACGCCCCCGTCGGGCAGCTGGGCGGGGCTGCGGTAGCCGAACGGCGTCAGCTGCCCGACGGACGCCGGCACCGCGTCGCTGACCGGCGGCACCGCTGGCCGGTTGCACGCGCCGCTCGCGATGACCACGGTCCGGCAGCGGATCTCGCCGCCGCCCGTGGTCACCTGGTACCCGTCGCCGGTGCGCCGGACCGACGTGACCTCGGCGCCGGTCCGGACGGGAGCACGCGAGACCGTGGCGAAGCGCTCGACGAGCCCGGTCACCTCGCCCGCCGTCATGTAGCCGTCGGGCTCCGGGCCCTCGTAGCGAAGGCCCGGCAGGCGGCATTGCCAGTTGGGGGTGAGCAGCCGCAGCGAGTCCCAGCGCTCGCGCCGCCAGGAGTTGGCCACCTCGCCGCGCTCGAGCACGACGTGGTCGATCGACCGGTCGCCGAGGAAGTGGCTGGCGGCGAGGCCCGCGTGCCCCGCGCCGATGACGACCGTGGTGGTGCGCTCGATGGCGTGGCCCCTCAGGCGACCTCGACGGTGACGTTCGTCGGGTTCGCGAGCGCGTCGAAGACGGCGGAGCGCTTCTGGGACTGGGCCACCAGCGCCTCGATCTCCTGCTTCGACGCGTCCGCGTCGATGGTGAAGGTCACCTTGATGTCGTCGAAGCCGTTGCGGACGTCGCTGTCGGCCCCGAGGATCCCGCGGATGTCGTGCGCGCCCTCGACCGTCGACTCGACCGAGCGCAGCTTGATGCCGCGGTTCTCCGCGACGGACGCTATACCCCCGGTCAGGCAGCTGGCCAGGCCGACCAGGAGGTACTCGATCGGCGTGATGCCGTTGTCCTCCGCCGCGAAGACCTCGGGGTGGTCGGCTTCGAACGACCACTCGTCGTTGTGGCCCTGCTCCTCGCCGAGGCCGAAGAAGCTCTGGACCTTCATCGTGCTGTGCACGCCGCCCTGCCACTTGGCGGACGCGCGCCAGGTGAACTGAGCGGCCTCGGGCGCAGCCTTCAGCGCGTCGCGCGCCTCGAGCAGCGCCTGGACGTTGACTCCGTTGGTGACCTCAGTCATGCCGCGGTACCCCCCTCTGGTTTCGACCAATTCCCTATGGAGATGGTTGACAATATACTAGCCGGGCCGGGTTACCATAGCCCTCATGGCGGAGCCAGCCTCGACGCCCGCGGCCGGCTCGGTCGGGACGGTCGAAACACAGTATCTCGAACTGCCGGAGCCGGTGCGGCTCGATTGCGGGCGGGACCTGTTCCCGGTCCGCGTGGCGTACGAGACCTACGGCACCCTCTCACCCCACCGCGACAACGTGATCCTGGTGTGCCACGCGCTCAGCGGCGACGCCCACGCGGCGGGCTTCGCGAAGACGCCGCCCGAGGAGAGCACGCGCGACGGGTTCGGCGCCGAGGATCGCGACGGCGCGGCCCGCAAGGGGCTGGGCTGGTGGGACGGCATGATCGGCCCCGGCAAGGCGTTCGACACGGACCACTTCTTTGTCGTCTCAACGAACCTGCTCGGCGGGTGCCGTGGGACGACCGGGCCGTCATCGGCGGACCCGGCCACGGGCAGGCCGTACGGGCCGGACTTCCCCGTGATCACCGTCGCGGACATGGTGCGGACCGAGCGCGCGTTCCTGGAGGCGCTCGGGATCGAGCGGCTGGCGGCGGTAACCGGGGGGTCGCTCGGCGGGATGCAGGCGTTCGAGTGGGCGGTCCTGTTTCCCGATCAGGTCGACGCCGTCGTGGCCATCGCCAGCACGCACGCCCTGCACCCGCAGGGCGTGGCCTGGAACTCGATCGCGCGGGACGCGATCATGCGCGACCCGGCCTGGCAGGGCGGCCGCTACTACGGCACGGGCCGCGCGCCCGAGGCCGGCATGGGCGTGGCG
>DATHCS010000414.1:0-2525 GCA_035319405.1 Candidatus Dormiibacterota bacterium
GGCCGCCGACGTTGCGTGCGAGGTCGGCGAAGACGGTCGTCGTGGCGACGATGACGATCGGCGTGCCGTCGGCGCAGGCGCTGCCACTCGGCGACGACGCGTCGCCGGAGCCGGTAGGGGACACGGGCGACGCTTGGCAGGCGGCGGCCAACGCAGCGGTGATGAGCACGACGACAGGGCGTAGGGATCGGGCCGTCACGAGTGTGTCCGGCGGCACGTCCGGCAGAGTCCGAAGAGCTCGAACCGGTGCGAATCGATGCGGAAGCCGCTGCGGCGGCCGATGCGCCTCACGAGCACGTCGAGGTCGTCATCCACGACCTCGACCGAGCGTCCGCAGGACGAGCAAACCAGGTGGTGGTGATGGGCCGGCTCGCAGGCCACGTACGCGTGCTCGCCGGAGGGCAGGTCGAGGCGCTCGACCGCGCCCAATATGGTGAGTGTCTCCAGCGTCCGGAAGATCGTGGCCCGTCCCAACCCGAGGCCCCGGCGCCTGGCTGTCTCCACGAGGTCGGAGGCCGAGAAGGGTCCTCCCTGGATCGCGATCAGCGCTGCCACCTCGCGACGAGGCACCGTCAGGCGGTAGCCACCATGGTCGAGAGCGTCGAGGAGGACCGTAGCATCACCCATACCCACATGATACTCAGTCTCACTCCCGGTGTCGAGATCGCGTCTCAGGTGGCCGGGGCGTCACTCGGAGGCGACCCGGGCGCGGCCACCGCAATCCCGGCAGGGAATGCGCGCCCGCGCGGCCGCGCGAGCCACCAGCAGGCGATCAGCGTGGTCAGGGGCACCGTCGCCATCACGCCGATGCTGCCAACCAGCGCGCGCACGATTTCGACGGCGATCAGCTCCTCGCTGACCGAGGCGGTCAGCGACTGGACCCGCAGCGCCAGGAGCACCAGCAGCGGCAGCGCCGTGCCGAGGTAGGCGAAGACGAGCGTGTTGACCGTCGCCGCGAGGTGGGCCACGCCGACGTTCATGGCCCGTCCGTAGAGCCGCCGGCGGCTCAGTGTCGGATCCGTGGCCACGAGCTCCTCCACGGTCGCCGCCTGGCCGATGGTCACGTCGTTCAGCACACCTAATGCACCGAAGATGACCGCCGCCAGCAACAACCCCGAGAGGTTGATGCGGTCGCCCACGACCTGCTGGAGCGCGATGAGGCTCTCCTGCCCCTGCGACGGCGTGAAACGAGCCAGCGCCGTCACGACGACGGCCAGGATGCCGGTCAGCCCGAGGCCGATGGTGGTGCCGATGACCGCGGCCAGGGTCGTCCGCGTGGGCCCCTGCGTGAGCAGGAACGACACCACGGTCACCACGACCCCTAACCCGATGGCCAGCCAGACCGGGTCCCAGCCGTCCAGCAGCAGCGGCACGAGGAGCCGAACCGTGATGACGATCGTCAGGGCCAGCGAGACGAGGGCCCGCAGGCCACGCCACCCGGCGACGACCACGGCGATGACCCCGAAGAGGCCCAGTAACCCCAGCAGGAGCGGCAGGCGGTAGAGGTCGACGACCGAGTAGTCGAGGCTGCCGTCGTCGTTGCGATCGACCGCCACGAGCACCTCGTCACCGGGACGGTAGTCCGGCAGCTGCAGCTCACCGCTGGGCCCCTCCAGCGTTGCGTCGACCGTCTGGCCCGCATGGGCGCCGGCCTGGATCTGCACCGAGGCCGTCGGCGCGTGCTCCGACGTGGGCGCCTCCAGCGCGACGATCCGCGCGCGCACGCGATCGGACTGCAGCTCCGGATAGCTCGGCGCGAGGTTGGGCAGCCACAGGAACAGGGCAACCACGGCGAGCACGCCGAGGCCGAACAGCACGATGTTGCGGTCGGCGGCGGGAACCCGGGCGCGGGGAGCCCTCTCCGCGGATGGAGCGGGTGGGACCCCCTGGCCCGGAGCGTCCTCCGAGCTCATTGCCGCGCAGGGTAGCAGGCCGGGGCGCGGCGAGCCCCGGTCCTCGCTCAGTCGGCGATGGCCGCCTTCCGCCCGTAGAGGCGGCGCATGCCGACCCGGGCATTGACGAGGGCGATGCCACCGATGATCAGGAGCATGCCCAGGATCTCGCGCGGCTCGATCGTCTCGCCCAGCACGAGCACGCCGGCCAGCACGCCGACGACCGGCATCGCGTAGGTCACCAGCGTGGAGCGAGTGGCGCCCCAGGCGCCGAGCAGGCGGAAGTAGAGCAGGTAGGCGAGGGCCGAACCGAGGGCGCCCAGCCAGGCGACGGCGAACCAGGCCCCGGCGGAGGCCGGCAGGACGAGCAGCCCCCCGCTCGGATGCTCGATGGTAAGCGCCAGCAGGCTCACCAGCAGCGCAGCGGCAATGTTCTGGGGGATGGCGATCTCCACCGGGCGCAAGGCCCGACGGGAGCCGTCAGGCTCGGCGATGAGGGCCCGGCCGGAGATGTGCCGGCGGATGTAGACCGCAGAAACCGCGTAGGCGACCGCGGCCAGCACCACGGCCAGCTCGCCGGCCAGGGCGAGGGTGGGATCGGACGACTGGCCGGCGCTCGCCGGGCCGCCGTCG
>DATHCS010000415.1:0-3381 GCA_035319405.1 Candidatus Dormiibacterota bacterium
AGGCGACCTCGCGGATCAGCGCCTGGACAAAGGCATGCTGGCCACGCTCGGGGCTCTGCGGGTCGGTCTCGACGCGCAGGAGCTCGCGCCGCACGAGGGAGCCCAGGGGCGCAGCGAGCTGCTCAGGCGACCGTCCCGAGACGGCGGAGAGCCCGGCCACCGTGAAGGTCTGGCCCAGCACGGCGCCGTCGGAGATGACGGCGCGCTCGTCGGCCGGGAGGGCGTCCAACCGCGAGGCGATGAGGGCGGTGAGGGTCTCCGGGATGGCCAGGGACGCCAGGTCGCCCGTCGGGCGGAAGCGCTCTCCGTCCTGCACGAGCCTGCCCTCGGCCAGCAGCATCCGCACCATCTCGACGGCATAGAGCGGGATACCGTCGGCGCGGCCGACGATCGCATCGGCGGCGGCGCTCGGAAGGCCGGGCACCAGGCCAGCCAGTAGCTCGCGCATCGCCGCCGGCGGGAGCGGTTCGAGGAACAGCGACGTGAAGCTGCGCTTCCCGGCGCCCCAATCTTGCCTCCGCTCGAGGAACTCCGGCCGGGCCAGGGTGACCACGTAGAGCGGGAGCCCGCGCGACAGGTCGAGCAGCTGGTCGACGAAGTCCACCAACCCCGTGTCGGCGTAGTGGAAGTCCTCGAAGACGAGCACCACGGGCGCGGTCGCAGCCAGCCGCTCGAAGAACAGCCGCCACGCCCCGAAGAGTTGCTCCGAGGCGAGGCCGGACTCCACCCCCAGCAGGACCAGGAACGCCGACTCGATCCAACGCCGCTCCGAGTCGTCGGCCACGTGCTCCGCGACCATCGCCGCGAGCTTGGCGCGGGTCGTCGGCTCGTCGTCGCCTTCGCCGAGGCCCGCGCGCCGGCGCACCATCTCGCCCAGTGCCCAGAAGGTCACCCCGTCGCCATATGCGGGCGAGCGCCCCTCGTGGAACCAGACGGCCTCGATCAGCCCGTCGACGTACTTGCTGAACTCCCAGGCGAGGCGGGTCTTGCCGATGCCCGCCGGACCGATGACCGAGACGAGCCTGGCCCGCCCCTCCCGCCTGGTGGCATGGAAGAGATCCTTCAGGAGGCGCAACTCATCGTCACGTCCCACGAAGGGCGCCTCGAGGGCTTCGGACCGATTGCGGCCGCCGACTTCGGCCACGATGCGCGTCGCTCGCCAGGCCTCGAGCGGGGCAGCCATGCCCTTGAGGGTCTGCGGACCCAGCAGCTCGAAGGCGATCGCCCGGCTCGCGGCGCGTTGGGTCACCTCGCCCACGAGCACGGAGCCCGGCGGCGCCACAGACTGCAGGCGGCTGGCGCTGTTGACCAGCTCGCCGGCGACCATCCCCTGCCCCACCGCCCCGACGGTGACCGCCGCCTCGCCGGTCATCACCGCGGCGCGGGCGCCCATGGTGGGGCCGAGCCCTCTCACGGCGTCGACGAGGTCCAGCGCGGCCCGGACCGCGAGCTCGGCATCATCCTCGCGCGCCACCGGTGCGCCCCACACCGCCATGACCGCGTCGCCGATGAACTTCTCGGGCGTGCCGCCGTAGCGGCCGATCACGTCGCGCGCCAGCTCGAAGTAGCGGCTCAGCAGCTCGCGCGTGTCCTCCGCGTCCCGACCCTCGGCGATGCTCGTGAAGCCGACGAGGTCGGCGAAGAGGACCGACACGACGCGGCGCTCGGCCACGGGTGGGGCGGTTCGATCATGGCCCGCCCGCCCCTCGAGTCGCCCCGCCGTCGGGAGCGAGGCGCCGCAGCTGCCGCAGAACCTCGCCCCCGGGCGGTTCGCCGCGCCGCAGGCCGCGCATCCGGCAGCGAGAGCGGTGCCGCACTCGTCGCAGAAACGTAGACCCGGCTCATTGTCCGTGCCGCAGTTCGAGCAGATCACCGGCGCTCCCTCACCTCGTGAGGCGCGAGGGTACAACGCGCGAGGCACGGCTTTGAACCGGCAGCGCCGCCTCGTGCCCGCCTCACGCGCAGGTCGGCATCGCCGGATGGGACGCGGCCCTGTCGCCTAGACTCGGACGCCTACACCCCGAAGAGGCAGCCATGCGCGCGTTCGAGATCGGCGTGGTCCTCGGCTCGTGGCGCTCGACCACGGACGGGTCGACGGTCCCCTGGACCGAGATCCGCGACCTTGCGCTCCGTGCCGAGTCGATCGGCTTCGACACAGTGTGGAGTCCCGATGAGCTGATCGGGCGCATGGTCGCAGGGGGCGAGCGGTACGGCTTCTGGGACGGCGTCGCGATCCCCGCCGCACTGGCCGCGGCGACGTCGCGCATCAAGATCGGGACCTGGGTGCTGTCGTCGCTGCATCGCAATCCCGGCATCGCGGCGAAGGCCGCCGCGACCATCGACGAGATCAGCGGGGGGCGCTTCGTGCTTGGGCTCGGCGCCGGCCACCCGGGAAGCGGCGCGCGGGCATTCGGGATGCACGAGGATCACGTCTACCAGCGCTTCGAGGAGGCGCTCGAGATCGTGGTGCCGCTCCTTCGCGCCGGCCGTGCCGACTTCGAGGGAACCTACCACGTGGCGCGCGACCTGCCGCAGCTGCCGGCCGGCCCACGACCGGGCCGCATCCCGATCCTGCTGGCCGGCCACGGCCCGAAGGGGTACCGCCACGCCGCCCGCCTGGCCGACGTCTGGAGCTGCTACGCCGAGGAGCAAAGCGACCTCCTCGAACTGGGACCGCGGGTCGTCGACTTCGAGGCGGCGTGCGCCGAGGTCGGTCGCGACCCGGCCACCATCGGTCGCTCGGCGGGCGTCGTGGTGGCGCCGCTCGAGCCGGCCGGCACGAGCGGCGCGTTCGGGACGATGATCGGCGGGTCGGCCGACCAGATCGCCGACGCGTTCCGCTCATTCCGCGCCGCCGGCTTCACGCAGCTGGAGTTCATGCTGCACCCGCAGACCGCCGGGGCGCTCGAGGCGATGACGCCCGTGCTGGAGCGGCTCGACGCCGATTGAGGTCGAGCGGGCCTAGCGCCCCGACAGCGTGAAGACGCCCGCCCGTTTCACCTCCCCATCCTCGATCTCCCGGCTCGCCCGCACCGTGTAGGTGGCCAGGCGCTGGAGGTCGGCCGGCAGGTAGCGCCGGCCCGGATCGCCGACCAGCACCCGCGTGCCGCGATCCGCCGCCTCATCCAGCCAGGCCAGCATGCGACCGGCCATCGCCTCCGCATAGCAGACGTCCCCGGCGAGGATCACGTCGCACGACGGCGGAGCGGCGCCGAGCAGGTCCTGCCGGCTTAAGCCCACGCGCACGCCGTTCGCGCGGGCGTTCAGGTCCGCGGCCGCCTCAGCGAAGGGGTCGACGTCCACGGCCTGGACCGACGCGGCGCCCAGCCGCATCGCGCTGATGGCGCAGAGCCCCGAGCCGGACGCCATGTCCAGCACGCG
>DATHCS010000416.1:0-4769 GCA_035319405.1 Candidatus Dormiibacterota bacterium
CGGGCTACGCCGCGTTCCGCATCTGGCAGCAGGGACAGGTCGACGAGCGTGGCAACCCCGTGGGGGCCATCGTTGTGCTCGGGGCGGCGCAGTACAACGGCGTCCCCTCGCCGGTCTTCCAGGCCCGGCTCGACCATGCCGTGGCGCTCTACCTGGAGGGCCGTGCGCCCTACCTCGTGGTGACGGGCGGCCGCCAGCCGGGCGACCGCTACACAGAGGCCGCGACCGCCCGCGCATACGCCATCGCCCACGGCGTGCCCGCTTCGGCCATCCTCTCCGAGGACAGCGGTCGCGACACGTGGGAGTCGATGCGCAACGTGGCGGCCGTCCTGGACGCCCATGACGTGCAGCGGGCGCTCTTCGTGAGCGACCGGTCGCACATGCTGCGCGTGCTGCGCATGGCCGAGGACCTGGGCCTCACCGGGTTCGGCTCGCCCACCACGACGAGTCCCGTCGACGACACGCCGAGCCGCCAGCTGGACGCGCTGCTGCACGAACTGGGTGCGCTGGCCCTCTACCTCTTCACCGACCGCTGACGCGATGGCCGGCCCGCGACCGGATCGGCATCCGATCGGGTCGCGAAGAACATGACCATCCGGCCGATCTGCCCTCTTGAGTCGTAGCGGATGCCTTCGTATACTCCGGGAAACACGCCGGAGGCCCCACCCTTCGGCGTTCGGTTTCAGCCCGGTAGCGCGACGAACCCCAGTCTTCGGCGCGACCGGCGGAGGGAGTGAGGATCGCGTGAAGTCGGGCGCCGTCGACGAGGAGTTCGTCGACCTCATCGCCTGCGAGCGCGACTGTCGCAAGTGCAGTTACGCCGCGTGGCTCGATTGCGATGGCAATTGCGGCGTCTGCCCTCACAACGGCTACTGTCCCTGCGTGAACCCCGTCGTCGCCCGGAGCAAGACCGCGCTGCGCATCATCGAGATGCGGCCGCTCCTGCTCCAGGACCTGCGAAGCCGCCAGTAGTGGACGGCGCCGCCGTCCGCGAGCTCGTGGACCGCATCCAGGCGACCTCGGGGCGGCTTTGACCTCGACGACAAGGCCCTGACCCTCGCCCGGCTCGACGAGGAGGCGGCCCGCCCCGACCTGTGGGACGATCCGCAGGCCGCGCAGCGCCTGCTGCGGCGAGCGGAGCACCTGCGCGCCGAGATCGCCACCTGGGAGCGCCTCCGCCAGCGCGCGACCGACCTGCTGGAGCTGCTCGAGCTGGCCGGCGACGACCCACTGATGGAGAGCGGCGTGGCCAGCGAGTTCGATGCGCTGCGCGACGACTACGAGCGACAGCGCACCGACCTGCTCTTCAGCGGCCCCTACGACGAGCGCGACGCCCTCCTCACGATCAGCGCCGGAGCGGGTGGCACCGAAGCGACCGACTGGGCCGAGATGCTGCTGCGCATGTACCTGCGCTGGGCAGAGCGCCATCGGTTCGCCACCGAGATCCTGGATCAGCTCGAAGGGGAGCAGGCCGGCCTCAAGTCGGTCACCGTCGCGGTGGACGGCGCCAAGGCCTACGGCTGGCTACGCGCCGAGCGCGGCGTCCACCGCCTCGTCCGCATCAGCCCCTTCGACGCGCAGCGGCGCCGCCAGACCACCTTCGCGCTGGTCGAGGTCCTGCCCGAGGTGGAGGACGAGGTCGAGGTGGAGATCGACCCCGACGACCTGCGCGTCGACACCTACCGCTCACAGGGGGCCGGCGGGCAGCACGTCAACAAGACCGACTCGGCCGTGCGCATCACGCACCTGCCCACCGGCATCGTGGCGCAGAGCCAGAACGAGCGATCGCAGATCCAGAACCGCGAGACGGCCCTCAAGATCCTGCGCGCCCGGCTCCTCGAGCGCCGCCTGGAGGAGCGCGAGCGGGAGCTGGCGGAACTGAAGGGCGAGCACGTCGAGGCCGGGTGGGGCAACCAGATCCGCTCCTACGTGCTGCACCCCTACCAGATGGTCAAGGACCACCGCACGGAGGTCGAGACGAGCAACACCGGGGCGGTCCTCGACGGCGATCTCGACACGTTCATGGCGGCCGAGCTGGAGCGGGAGGCGACCGAGCAGGTCGGGACGAAGCCGTGAGCCGCCTCCTCGAGCGGCCGCTCGAACGGGCCGACCTGGCGGCCTGCAGCGAGGTCTTCTACGCCGCCAGCGACGAGCTCTACGCCCGCTGGAACCAGCCGCCGTTGCCGCGCCACGACGCCGACCGGCTGCGCTCGCTCTTCAGCGAGCTGGCCTTCGGGCCCGGGGGCAATGGCTGGGTCGTGGCCCGCGGCGAGGGCCCGCCCGTCGCCTTCGGGATCGCCATCGAGCGAGAGGCGACCTGGTTCCTCTCGTTCCTGTTCGTCCAGCCGGGCGTCCAGGCGGGCGGCCTCGGGCGGGGCCTCCTGCGGCGCCTGGGGCCGGATCCCGGGGGCCCCGCCGGGGCGGCGGGCGCGCTGCGCCACACCTGCATCGATTCGCTGCAGCCGATCTCGGCCGGGTTGTACGCCACCTTCGGCCTGCTCCCCCGCGTGCCGATCTACGAGCTGCTCGGCCGGCCGCGCGAGGAGGCCTTGCCGGCCCTGCCGGACGGGGTGATCGCCGTGCCGTTCCTGCTCCCCGCGGGGGCCGCGAACGGGAAGGTGGTGGCGCTCCCGTCCGACCTCCTGGCCGAGTTGGAGGCGGTCGACCGCCGGGTCCTCGGCTGGCGCCGCCGCGCTGACCATCGCGCCTGGCTCGACGACGGTCGCCTGCTGGTCCGCTACCGGGCCCGCGACGGCGCGCCGATCGGCTACGGCTACGTCCACCGCAGCGGGCGCAGCGGCCCCATCGCCGTCCGCCACGCCGAGCTGCTGCCAGCCGTGCTCGGCGACCTGCTGGGCCGCCTCCAGCCGCCGGACGCGTGGCGGCTCTACGTGCCGGGGCCATCCGCCGCGCTGTCTGCCCTCATCGAGGCCGGCATGCGCATCAGCGGCAACCCGGCGATCTGGTCGAGCAGCGCGGACGGCCCGGCCTGGGACGGCTACCTGCCGGCCTCGTTCGCTCGCCTCTAGGAGGCCGTCCGTGGTCGAGCATGCCCAGGCGGTGGTGATCGGCGGTGGCGTGGGCGGCACGAGCGTCGCCTACCACCTCACCGAGCTCGGTTGGCGCGACGTCGTCCTCGTGGAACGGGCCGCCCTGACGAGCGGCTCGACGTTCCACTCGGCAGGCCTGGTGGGCCAGCTGCGCAGCTCGACCACCCTCACCCGCATGATGATGTACGGCGTCGAGCTGTACCGCCGGCTGGGCGCCGAGACGGGCGTGGACGTCTCATGGCACGAGGTCGGCTCGCTGCGCCTCGCCTCCTCGCGCGAGCGCTTCGAGGAGCTGCAGCGCCAGGTGGGCTGGGCACGCACCTTCGGCCTGCCGCTCGAACTGGTGACCGCGGACGAGGCCCGGGCGCGTTTCCCGCTGCTCGACCCGACGGGCGTGCTGGGCGCGGTCTTCCTGCCCACGGACGGCTGGCTGGACCCCTCGAACCTGACCCTTGCGCTGGCGGCGGGCGCGCGGGCCCGCGGTGCGCGGATCCTGACCGAGGCGCGGGTCACGGCCATCCCCGTCGAGGGCGGACGGGTGCGGGGCGTGGTCACCGATCGCGGCACGATCCTGGCGGACGTCGTCGTCGATGCGGCCGGCATGTGTGCGCCGGAGGTGGCCCGCCTCGCGGGCGTCGACGTGCCCATCATCCCCATGGCACACCAGTACCTGCTCACCAAGCCGCTCCCCGGCGTGCGCGCCGACTTGCCCACCCTGCGCGATCCGGACAACCTGGTCTACTTCCGCGAGGAGGTGGGCGGTCTGTGCATGGGCGGCTACGAGCGAGCCCCGGCGCCCTGGGCGTTGGACGGGGTGCCCCCGGACTTCAACGGCCGGCTCCTGCCCCCCGACTGGCCGCGCTTCGAGCCGATCATGGCCGGTGCCGTGCGGCGGGTGCCGGCCATCGCCGAGGCCGAGGTGACGCGCCTCATCAACGGCCCGGAGGCCTTCACCCCCGACAACGAGTTCATCCTCGGCGAGTCGGAGGTCGGCGGGTTCTTCGTGGCCGCCGGCTTCTGCGCCCACGGCATTGCTGGGGCGGGCGGCATCGGGCAGCAGCTCGCCCAGTGGATCGTGGCCGGCGAGCCGGAGCTGGACCTGTGGCGCATGGACCTGCGGCGCTTCGGCGGGCAGTACCGCAGTCAGCGCTATGCGCTCGCCCGCACGATCGAGACGTACGCCACGTACTACGACATCCACTACCCCAACGAGGAACGCGAAGCCGGGCGCCCGCTGCGACTCTCGCCGGCCTACGAGGAGCTGCTCGAGCTGGGCGCGGTCTTCGGCGAGAAGTCCGGCTGGGAGCGTCCCAACTGGTTCGCGCCGAACGAGGGCGGCGCGAGCGTGGCCACGGGCCGGGCGCTCGAGGCGCTGCGGCCGCGGGGATGGGCCGGTCAGCACTGGTCGCCCGCCATCGGCGCCGAGGCTCTGGCCACGCGCCACCGCGCAGCCCTCTTCGACGAGACCAGCTTCGCCAAGCTCGAGGTGAGCGGACCGGGAGCGTGCGACTTCCTGCAGGTCGCGTGTGCCAACGACGTGGATCGCCCGACGGGCACGATCGTCTACACGCAGGCGCTCGACCGGCGCGGCGGCATCCAGTGCGACTTCACGGTGACGCGCCTGGCGGAGATGCGCTTCCTGATCGTGACCGGCACGGCCTTCGGGAACCATGACCTCGCCTGGCTGCGCCGCCAGGCACCCTCCGACGGCAGCGTCGA
>DATHCS010000417.1:0-6526 GCA_035319405.1 Candidatus Dormiibacterota bacterium
CGGCGCCCGATGCCGTCGACGACTCGTGGATCGAGCGATCGATGGACCAGGCCGTGACGGGACGCATGCCGCCACAGGAGGAACGCGGTCAGCTGGATGGCGAGCGCGTCGAGCGCAAAGACCGCGATGGAGATGTCCTGGTTCGGGAAGTCGCCGAGCAGTGAGGCGCACGCCGGCAGTAGCGTCACCGGGAGCAACGAGAGCAGGTTGAACCAGACCAGCAGACCATCGCCCCGGCTGATCTGGCCGAGCATCCGCTGATGTGATCCCCAGGCTCCCCCGATGATCGCGAAGCTGAGCAGGTAGACGAGCATGGCAGGGCCCATGGCGAACACGCTGCCGGGGAGATCCGCCGTCGTGACGCCGGGCGGCAGCCGGATGTCGAGCACCAGCAGGGTCAGTGCGAAGGCGACGACGCTATCGCTGAGGCCCTTCAGGCGGGCCATCTCGACCAGGACCTCCGAGGGGGCTGATCGACGGCGAGGGGCGCGACTCATCTCGATGACCACCGGTTCCAGGTCGATGGTCTCGAGGCCTCGGAGGCCGACGCCTCGATCCATCGAGGTACTCGCGCGCGGGTCCCGATGATACCGGCTGTTCGGTTTTCGCCCCCTGGGCAACGGCCTGTCGGCCGACGGGGCCGGGTCCTCAGCGGGTGTCGGCCCGGTTGCCGCGGGC
Source organism: Candidatus Dormiibacterota bacterium (assembly GCA_035319405.1). GTDB lineage: Bacteria > Chloroflexota > Limnocylindria > Limnocylindrales > CSP1-4 > DASPUH01. Next base: position 679 of record DATHCS010000417.1, read on the forward strand.
AGGCGTGGCGGTGGTCGCGGCGCCACGCTCGGCCGTCCGGGCCAGGATCCACAGCAAGTCCGCTAGCCGGTTGAGGTAGGGCAGCGTCCAGCCCTCGGGCACGAGGCGGGCCCGCTGCGCGGCTACGACTCGCCGCTCGGCCCGGCGCACGACGGTGCGAGCCAGCTCCAGCGCCGCAGACGCGCGCGTCTCACCGGGCACGACGAACTCGCGCGGCAGCTCGACGGCCGCCTCGAGCTCCGTGAGCAGAGCCTCGAGCGCCTCCACCATCGGTTCGCTGACGCGCGTGCGGCCATCCTCGAGGCGGTCCCAGGCGTCCGTTGCGGTGGCCAGCTCGGCGCCCACGACGAACAGCTCGCGCTGCAGGCGGAGGATCAGGGGCGCCAGCTCGGCGAGCGTCGCGGGCAAGCTGCCGTCGGCGACCTCGGCCTCCAGCTCGGCGCGTGCCAATCCGAGGGCGGCGACGGCCTCGTCGATCGTGCCATACGCCTCTGCGCGGGGATCGTCCTTGCTGATCCGCGGACCGCCGTAGAGGAGGCCGGTGGTGCCGTCGTCGCCGCGACCGGTGGCCACGGCGCTCTGCGCGATGCCCTTGCGCCTCGCTACCACATCAGGCCGGCGTCGCGCGGATCCCAGCGCTCGGCCAGCAGCGTCACCTTCACCTCGTGGCCCTCGGCCTCCTCGGTGACCTCCTTGACCTGCTGGATCATGGCGCCCGCGTAGGGACAGAAGGGCGTCGTCAGGATCATCTTGATCTCGGTCTGGTCCTCGCCGAGCAGGATCTGCTTGATCAGGGCGAGTTCGACCACGTTCATCCCGATCTCCGGGTCGACCACGGTCCGCAGCGCGTCGAGGATCGCCAGCTCGCGGGCGCGCGCCTGCGGATCGAAGGCAGGGGGCGGTGCGGCCCCGGCGGCGGCGGTCTGGTCGGTCATCGGCCTAATCCTACCAAAGAGGTCGGGATTGGCCGCCGTCCGGCTCAGACAGGGCTGACGACGACGCCCTGCAGCTCGCGGAGATGCTCCGGCAGCTCTGCGGCCTCGGTCGGGGTGAAGCCGGGTCCGTGCAGCGAGCCGTCGGCGGCGAAGAAGTCGGCGTAGCTGGCGCGGTGCTCCGCGGCGTAACGGAAGGCCTCCGCGATGCCGACCTTGCGCAGCTCGGGGTTCTGGACCCGGATCTCCTGCGGCGTGAGGCCGGCGGCGCGCATCTCCAGGAGGTTGCGCACCGTGAGCCGCGTCCCGTAGCAGAAGGGCTGGCCGTTCATGACCAGCGGGTCGACCTTGACCCACTTGATGGTCATCGCTAGACGATCGACTCGTCCAGGATGCCGGCACCCTTCCAGATGAAGCGGACGGCGGCGTTGCCGCGATGGTCGCCCGGTAGCCGCTGGTGGAAGGCGAGCACCTTGACCCACGACTGGACGTACCCGTTGAGGGCCTGCAGCTCGGCCGGCGCCAGCACGCCGGCGCAGGCATCCCGGAGGCCGAGGAGCAGGGTGCGCTGGTCGGCGGCCGGCACCTTGCGGCGGCGGTAGGGCGGTTGCAGCCACTCGGCGTACTGGGTCACGAAACGGGTCTCGCCGGTCTCCAGCGCCTGCGCCAGCTGCTCCAGGTGGCGGTTGGAATCGCGCAGGAGCTCCCGCAGGGCGACCTCGTCATGCCGCTCCGAAAGGGTCGGGTCGCGCCGGAGCGCCTCCTCCAGGCCGGTCGCGGCGAGGCGCGGGCCGCGGGCGCGCAGCTGCGCCGCTGCGGCGGGCAGACCCGCCGTGGGATCGGCGGGCGGCAGGCCGAGGGCCGGGTGGCTCATGGCTCGCTAGTCTAGCGGCGTGAGCGATCCCCGAGCACCCGGGGCGTCGGGCCCCGGCGAGGTGCCGCCTCCCGGAATGCGCCGTCTCGAACGGCCCCCGGCCGAGCGCTACACGGAGGGAGGGGGCTCGCCAGCGGTGGCGGCGGCCGAGCCGCGACGGGCGCGCGGCGCCGCCTACGGCCTCGTTGCGGCCGCCGGCGGAGCGGTGGTATGGCTGGTCGCGGCGGGCGTCATCGACCTCAGCGGCGGGCTGATCGTGGCGGCCGGGGTCCTTGGCTGGGTCATCGGCGCGGCGATCCGGGCGGGCACATGGGGCGGGGCGATCCATGCGGTCGATGACCGTGCCGGTGCCATCGCCGCGATCCTGGGCCTCGTGAGCTGGCTGGGTGGCTCCTTCCTGGTCTACCTCTACTCGCTGGCGACGCTCCCCGCCTCGGCCCTCACCTTCGCCGAGCGATTGGCCGCGCAGCCCTTCGTCGACTGGCTGGGGCCGCAGCTGCTGCCGCTCGCACCGCTCGAGCTCGCCGCGTTCGCGCTGCTGGGCTGGTACGCGGCGCGAGGGGGCACGCCGAGCGGCTAGGGGCCGGTCCCATCGGGCGCGAGGTCCGCCGGCCCACCGGGACTCGCTGGCTCGCCGGCGTCGTCCGTGGTCGTCTCGCCCAGGAACGGCATGCCGTCCTCGACCGCCTTGAGGCTCATCCGCAGCGCGGCGGTCTTCTGGGCCGCCACCTCGCGCACGTAGCTCCACTCTTCGTCCGGCGTCATGCGCCGGCCGCGCGGCGCGCTCGCCGGCCGCCCGACGGTGAGCCAGGCCAGGTGGTACCGATCCATGGAGCCCCATGCCGCCGCCAGCAGCGAGTCGGATGCGCTGAGCCAGTCGCGCAGGGCGTCCAGCGCGGGCCGGCCTTCGAGGCGCTCTCCCTCCGCGATCAGGACGCGCGTCCGGCGGATGAGCTCCGCCCGTCTCACGCCTCGTCACCTCGCAGGAACGCCTCGCGCGCCTCGCGCGCCCGCCGCGTCCAGGGTCCCGGCCGGCCGTCACCGATGGGCCGCCCTTCGAAGCGGGTCAGCGGCAGGATCCCCGCGACGCTGCTGGAGAGGAAGGCCTCCTCGGCCTCGAGCAGGTCGCGGGTGGTGAGCAAGGCCTCGAGCGGCCGCAGCCCGACCGTGGCCGCCCAGCCGAGCAGCCATTCACGCGTCGTGCCGGGCAGGATCGCGCAGACGAGGGCCGGCGTGGCCAGCTCGCCGCGGCGCACCAGGAACAGGTTGGCCGTGGTGGCCTCGGAGAGGTACCCGTCGACGGTCAGGAAGAGGGCGTCGTCCGCGCCCGCCCGGCGCGCCTCGAGGCGGGCATAGACGTAATCCGCGCGGCTCGTCGTCTTGAGCGCCGCGAGCGGGCTCTCGGGATCCCGTCGGACGGCGCTGGCGATGACGTGCAGGCCGCCCTCGAGGTGGCCGGCCGGGGGCGGCACGACGGGCCAGGCGTGGACGGCGATCATGGCCTCGATCGGGCCCGGGGGCAGCAGGCCGCGCTGGGCACTGGCGCCGCGGCTGACGGTGACGCGAACCGAGGCATCGCCTTCGGGACCGTCCAGCCCCTCGGCGTGCAGCAGCTCGGCGATGGCACCCGCGATGCGGGCTTCGAGGTCGTCGGGCAGGGCGATGGAGAGCCCGTCCGCGGAGCGGCGCAGACGAGCCAGGTGCTCGTCGAGTTCGGCGGCGTGGCCGCGGCGCGCCCGAAGCGTCTCGAAGACGCCATCCCCGAGCTGGAAGCCGCGGTCGAACGAGGAAAGGTGTGGGCCCGCCGCGGGGACGAGGCGCCCGTCCACCCAGGCGTGTCCGGGCGCGGGCGGCGGCTCGCTCACTGGGGCGAATCCTCGCCCCCGGCCAGCAGCAGCATCGCGCCGAGGACGAAGGCGCCGCAGGCCACCCCGAAGACCGCCGCCGTGACGGGTTCGAGGCCGGCGCCAGGCGTGCGCCAGGCGTGCAGGGCCGCCGCGCCACTGGGCAGGCCCGCCGAGAGGGCGGCGGCGATGAGCAGCACACCGATCGGCTGGATCTCGCGCCGGCGCGCGAAATCGAAGCCGGCGACGAGGGCCGGGATGAGCCCCAGCAGCGCGATCGGACTGGGCAGCGTGAGAGCCAGCAACCCGACCGCCACGCCGCCGGCGATCGCGGCCAGCAGGTCGCGCTCGCGGGACGCCCGACGGGTCCGCTCCTCCATCAATCCTCCAGGGCCTCGACCTCGCGGGAGCCCAGGGCAGCCAATGGCCCGGCCGCCTTGGCCTCCGTCTCGGCCCACTCGGCCGCCGCGCCGGAGCGCCACGTCATGCCGCCCCCGACGTGCAGCGTGAGCCGTCGACCGTCGGCGACGAGGGTCCGGATGAGGATCGAGGAGCCCAGCGTCCCGTCGGCGCCGACCCACAGCGCGGCGCCGGTGTAGGGGCCGCGTCGCACCGGCTCGAGCGTCTCGATCAGCTCCATCGCCCGGATCTTGGGCGCGCCCGTGATCGACCCGCCGGGGAACGCCGCCGCGAGGAGATCGAAGGCGTCGTGGGCGGGCGCCAGCTGGCCGGTCACCGTCGAAACGAGATGCTGCACGCTCCCGGTCCGTTCGAGGCGGAGGAGACGCGGGACGCGCACGGTGCCGGGCACGCAGACCCGGCCCAGGTCATTGCGCAGGACATCCACGATCATGGTGTTCTCCGCGCGGTCCTTCTCGCTCAGCAGCAGCTCGCGGGCGAGCGCGCGGTCGGCCTCGGGCGTGCGGCCGCGAGGGCGGGTGCCCTTGATCGGGTCGCTCGTCACGAGCCCCCCGGGCGCGAGGGCCAGGAAGGGCTCCGGGGAAGCCGAGAGGATGGCCCGGGGACCGTCGCCGGCGGGTCCGGCGCCGCAATCGAGATAGGCGGCATAGCCGACCGGATCCCCGGTGCGCAACAGCCGGTAGAGCGGCCAGGGATCGCCACCGAACGGCGCCTCGAGGCGACGAGCGATGTTGGCCTGGTACAGATCGCCCCGCGCGATATGCCGCCGCACCGCCTCGACGCGCTCCATGAAGGCGGCTCGGCCGAGGTTCGAGCGGAAGGAGGCCGGTGGCTCGCCGGTGATCGGGAGTGCCCCCGCTCGCCGATCGCGGGTGCCCATCGATGCGGTCGTCTGCCCCGCCGTCACCGCGCGCGCTAGGACCTCGCGACGACGCGCGATCATGCGGGGGCGGTCTCCGTCGAGCGGCTGCGAGGCGAGCCACACCTCGCGCGACGCGTGGTCCCAGGCGAGCACCTGGTCATACAGGCCGAGCCGCAGGTCGGGCAGCGGCAGGTCGGCTGCCGCGATGCTCGGCAATCGTTCGAGGCGACGCCCCAGGTCGTAGCCGAGGTAGCCCATCAGGCCCCCGCGGAAGGGCGGCAGGCGGTCCTTGCCGGCCGAGGGTGACGCCGCGAGCGGCAGGATCCCGCCGACGGTGCGCGCCGCTCCGAGCCGCGCCAGCAGCTCGCGCGCCGGCGCCAGCGGATCGCCCTCGGGCGCCGTGTCGATCACGGCCAGGGGATCGACGCCGAGGTAGCTCCAGCGCGCACGGCGCCCCGGCCGCGCGCTCTCCAGCAAGGCCAGACCGGGTAGGTGGCGCAGGCGCTCCGCGACCTCCAGCGGCGCCACGCCGCGCAGCTCCGGCACGGTCTGCAGCCGCAGGTCCTGGTCGACGAGGGTGGGCGCCATCGGCGCAGATGATAGGCGCGCCCTGGCGCAGGCCCGCGACGCCGGTCCTCATGGCCGGAGGGCCGGCCCGCAGCCTGGCGCTCGGCCCGCTCGACGCGCGTCGCGCATCATTGGGCCCATGACCATCCCGGCCGCCGGGCCCCCGACCGCCTCGCCGACGCCGGCGATCCTCACGCCGGAGGCTCTCCAACCGGCCTTCGACGCCCTGGCGCGTGAGGTCGCCGCCGGCGACCTGCCCGCGGGGGTGCTGGCTGTGGCCGATCGCCGCGGGCTGATCCGCCTGGGCGCGATCGGTCCTGGCCGTGAGCGGGTCACGCCCCGCAGCCGC
>DATHCS010000418.1:0-7271 GCA_035319405.1 Candidatus Dormiibacterota bacterium
GGAGCCCGCCACCACGACCTGGGACAGGCGGCGGCGGAGCAGCGCGAGCGCCAGTTCGATGCCTTCCGACGTGCGCTCGACCTGGCGCTGCAGGAGCACGTCGACGTCGTGCTCATCGCCGGCGACCTGTTCGACTCCAACCAGCAACCGCGGCGGTCCGTGGAGCGGGCGGCGGTCGAACTCGGACGGATCCCCGCTGCAGGCGGACGCGTGGTGCTCATCCCGGGCACCCACGACGTGTACGACCACAGCTCGCTCTATCGCATCCACGACCTGGCGGCGCTGGCCGGGGTGCAGCCGGGCTCGGACGGCCTGGTGGTGCTGACGCCCGAGCGGCCTGAGGTCGTCTATCCCGGCCTCGGCCTGGCCGTGTTCGGGCGGGTCTTCGACACCAAGCGGGCCCCTCGCAGCCCGCTGGCGGGCTTCAGTGCGGCCGAGGAGTCCCGCGTCACGTGGCGCGTGGGGCTGGTCCACGGCTCGCTGCGCATCGAGGGCAAGGTGCCCGACGACGATGTGCTCTTCACGGCGGAGGAGATCGCGGCCTCGGGCCTCGACTACCTCGCGCTCGGCCACTGGCATTCCTTCCAGCAGGGCAAGGCGGGCGCCACCACCTGGGCTTACGCCGGGGCGCCCGAGCCGGTCGCGGTCGACCAGGACGGGGCCGGCCAGGTCGTGCTGGTCGACCTGGACGAGACGGCCGGCGTCAAGACGGTCCGCCTCGAGGCGCGTCGCATCGGCCGCACCCAGTTCCTACGCCTCGACGTCGACGCCGCCGAGGTGGCCGGGCAGCCCGCGCTGGCTGAGCGCATCCGTGCTCATGCGGACCCGGACCTGGTGATCGACGTGCGGCTCGTCGGCGTTGAGCCGGACACGCTCGACATCAACGAGGACGAGCTGGAGCGACAGGTCGGCGGCGCCTTCCTGCGCTACCGCTTCCGCAACGCCGCCACGCCAGCGGGCGCGGACGGGCCGCCGCCCCCGGCGGACACCATCCCCGGCGCCTTCGTGCGCGACCTTGAGGGGCGCGTCGCGGCGGCCGACGCGGCGGGGCAGGCGGACGAGGCAGCCGAACTCCGTGAGGCGCTTCGCCTGGGCCGCATCCTGCTCGACGATCCGAGCCGCGTGACGCTCGTCTAGCGATGCGCATCACCCGCCTGCGGCTGCGCGACTTCCAGCGCCACGAGGACCTCGATCTGGAGTTCGCGCCCGGGCTCACCGTCGTGCGCGGCCCGAACGAGGCCGGCAAGACGACCGTCCAGCGGGCCATCGAGATGGCCCTCTTCCGGCGTGTCACCTCGGCCGGGGCGGACGTCGAGGCGACCCGGCGCTGGGGCGCGGACGGCGGGTCGCCCTCGGTGGGGATGGACTTCGAGCACGAGGGCATCGACGGTCACCTCGAGAAGACCTTCGCAGGCGCGAAGGGCCAGGCCCAGCTGCGCTACGGCGGGGAGGAGGTGACCGACCCGGCCGAGGTCGACCGCCGGCTGGCCGAGCTGACGGGCCTGCCCTCGGAGAAGTTCTACCGCTCGACCGCCAGCGTGCACCACTACGAGCTGGACGATCTCGATCGCGACGAGACCGCCCTGCGGGATCGCCTGCAGGCCTCGATGAGCGGAGCGGATCGGGGCACGACGGCGGCCCGCAAGAAGCTCGAGGACGCCCAGCGGCGCTTCACCACCGAGGGCCCCAAGAACCCGGGCATCCTGAAGCAGGATCGCGATCAGGTGGCGGCGCTCGAGGCGCAGGTGACGCAGGGCGAGGCCGGCCTCGCCTCGCTGGAACGCGATCGCTCGAACCTTTCGGTCGCCCGGGATGCCCACGACGGCGCGGAAGATCGGCTCGCCGCCGCGCGGGACGGCCTGGACCGCTCGGAGCAGGCTGTGCATCTCCTGGAGCGCCAGCTCGACGCGCAGGGCCGCTACGCGCGGTACAAGCGTGCCTCGGAGCTGCGCGACGAGATGATCCAGAAGGAGGCCACCCATCCGTCGCGCATCGCGCTGCCGGTGCTGCGTGCGACGGTCGATCGACTGCGCAACCAGGAGGCGACGATCGGGCGCCTGCGCCAGGAGCTGAGCGATCAGCCCGACCTGTCGAGCTATGACGTCGGCCAGCTCCCCACGCCGGCCTGGCGGCGCTGGGCGATGACGGGCCTTGGCCTGGTGGTGCTCGGCATCCTCATCGCCCTGATCGGCGTCACGACGTCGCTCGGCGACACCGGCGCCCTGATCGGCGCCGTGCTGGCCGTGGTCGGTGTCGGCGTGAACCTGTGGGCGCTGCGGCTGCAGCGGCGCTCCTCGGACGTCAAGCGCCAGAACGAGCTCCGCGAGGCCGAGATCGCCCGGCGCCTGCGCGGGCGCACCGACATCGAACAGCAGCTCAAGGACACCGAGGCTGCTCGCGACGCCGGGCTCGCCTCGATCGAGCAGCCCGACACGGACACTGCCCAGCGACTGCTCGAGGCCGAGGCCGCCCACGTGGCCGGCATCGAGGCCCTGCAGGCCGAGTACCGCGGTGTGCTGGGCGATGAGCAGCCCAGCGACGACGTGTCGCGACTGCGCGACCGCGCGGCGGCCGAGGCGGAACAGGCCAAGCACGCCCTGTCGGGCATGGGCGACATCGGCGCCGACCCGCACGCCAGCCGCGACCGCTACCGCGCGGCACTGGGGACCGCCCAGGCCGAGCGCGAGCGCACCTTGCAGGCACTGGCCCAGGCGCAGGCCGCCGTGGATCAGAACGGCACCGATGCCGACGAGGTGGCCGCCGCCAGCGAGGGGCTGGCCGCGGCGCGCGAGCGCCTGGCGTGGGACGAGCGCCGCCACCGCATCATCGGGACCGCGCTCGGGGCCCTCGATGCGGCCGAGCAGGCGACCATGAAGAAGGCGGCCCGATTCCTGGAAGGGCGCATGGCGGCCGACGTGGCGCGCATCACGGGCGGTCGCTACCAGCGTGTCCAGGTCGACGAGAGCGAGCTGGGCATGCGCGTCTGGTCGCCCGAGCGCGGCGACTGGGTCGACGTTGCCGGCTTGTCGCAGGGCACCATCGACTCGTTCTACCTCGCGGCGCGCCTCGGCCTCGTACGCCAGGTGACCCAGGACCGCCGCCCGCCGCTCATCTTCGACGACCCCTTCCTGACCTTCGACCGGGCGCGCGCCCAGCAGGCACTGGAGCTGCTGCGCGAGATGGCCGCCGACCACCAGGTCATCTACCTGACCACGGCCGATCGCTACGACGCGGTGGCGGACCGGGTGATCGAGCTCCCCGGACCGACCGCGGTCGACGCGGGCGAAGCCGCGCCAGCCTGAGCGGGGCCCTGCCTGGACCCTCTGGGCGTCCTCTACGGCCTCGCCTCGGCGCTGTCGTGGGGCAGCGCGGACTTCGCCGGCGGGTTCGCCAGCCGGCGCATCTCCGAGACGCTGGCGATCCTGGGCGGTCAGACGGTCGGCCTGCTCATCGCCGCGGCGTTCGTGCTGGTCTCCGGCGAGCCGCGGCCGGCGCCCGAGGCGCTGGCTTGGGGGGCCCTGGCGGGTGCCTCGGGCACGATCGGGCTGCTCGGCTTCTATCGCGTCCTGGCCGAGGGCCAGATGAGCCTTGCCGCACCGCTGGTCGCCGTCATCGGGGCCGGCCTGCCAGCGCTCGTGGGGATCGTCCTGGGCGAGTCGCTGGGTGCCCTCCAGCTGCTGGGGGTGGGCTGCGGCCTGCTGGCCATCGCGATCGTCTCGTGGACGGGTGGTGCGCCGCTGGCGGACCCGGCGGCGGTCGCTCGTGGCGAGGCCCACCCCGCGCCGGCGGTGACGAGGGCATGGCCGTTGATCCTGCTCGCCGGGCTCGGCTTTGCCGGGTTCTACCTCGCCATCAGCCAGGCCACGGCGTCAGGCGGGGGGGCGATCTGGTGGCCGCTCCTGGCGGCACGCGCCGCCACGGTCGCCGTTGGGCTGGCCCTCGTGCTCCGGGCGCGGCCGCCGATGACGGGCCTGCGCCCGGCCTGGCCACTGATGCTGGTCATCGGCGGCGGGGACTTCGGCGGCAACGCCTTCTTCGTCCTGGCCGGCCAGCAGGGGCCGCTGGCCGTGGCCGTGATCCTCTCGTCGCTGTACCCGGTCACGACGGTGATGCTCGCGACCTGGCTGCTGCACGAGCGGCTGCGTCGCTGGCAGGTCCTGGGTGTCGTGCTGGCCCTGCTGGGCGTGGTGCTGATCGCCACCTGAGGGAGCATCGCGCGGCGGACCGCGGTGGGCCGTTCGGCTCTGGCCAACGCGCGCCGGCGCGCCGAGCATCGCCAGCATGGTCGACCACGGCGCGGCCAAGCCGGTGACGAACCTCTCCGGCCTGCGTCGCATCCCGCTCCTGCGCCAGTTCGCGCCGGAGCCGTCGAGCAACCCCCACGAGTCGGTCGCCAACGGGGTGCTGAGACCGGTGGTCTTCGGCGCCAATGACGGCCTCGTGAGCAACCTCGCCCTGGTGATGGGCGTGGCGGGCGCCTCGGCCGAGCCGGGGGTCATCGTGCTGGCTGGCATCGCCGGCCTCCTGGCGGGTGCCTTCAGCATGGGCGTCGGCGAGTACATCTCGGTGCGCTCGCAGCAGGAGCTGCTGGCGTACCAGGTCGAGTTCCAGCGACGGCAGCTGCGCGAGACGCCCGAGCAGGAGCGGGGCATCCTCAAGGCCGCCTACCGAGAGCGCGGCCTCACCGAGGCCGAGGCGGAACAGTTCGTGGGGCGGGTGTTCGCCGAGCCCGAGCACGCGGTGTCGCTGCTGCTCCACGAGGAGCTCGGGCTCGATGCCCGATCGATCGGCTCGCCGTGGGCCGCGGCGGTCGGCTCGTTTGCGGCCTTCACGCTCGGGGCGCTGGTGCCGCTGGTGCCGTACCTGCTATGGCAGAGCCCCACGGCCTTCGTCCTGAGCCTGGGCATCAGCCTTGCAGCGCTGGCCCTCCTGGGCTACGGCATCAGCCGCCTGACGCATCGCCCCGGGCTCTACTCCTCGGTCCGTCAGGTCTGCCTGGGCGGGATCGCAGCGGCGGTGACATACGCGGTCGGCACACTGGTGGGCGCCCATACGGCCTGACGCGCGCTACGACACGCGACGCGCCTCGTAGCCGCCGCCCTCAGCCGGGCGCACCTCGTAGCGGGGCTGGTCGTACACCGCGGGGCCCCGCGCCCGCCGGCCGTCGGCGAGGCGGAAGCGCGAGCCGTGCCAGGGGCACTCGATGCAGCCCTCCACGAGCGTGCCCTGGCTCAACGGGCCTCCGGCGTGAGCGCACTGGTCGTGCAGCGCATGGATCGTCTCGCCGTCCCGCACCAGGACGACGTTCTGCAGCCCGAGGCGGCCGCGCACCGGCTGGCGCTCCGGCAGCTCGCCGACCTCGAGCGCGGCCCACTTCGCGGAAGCGGGGCGCCAGGCGTGCCGGTCGACCATGTTGCCCAGCACGTAGACCACGTCGCCGCCCACGTAAGCGCCGGCGGCGAGAACCAGGAAGGCCAGGATGCCGACCGCCACGGCGCCGCCGCGGGTCCCGTCGCCCCCCGCCCGCAGGACAGCCGAGACGAGGTAGAGCAGCACGGCCAGGGTCATCACCGTGCCGTGGACGGTCGCTCGCTGGCGCGCCAGCCCGTCCGTGTCGCTGAAGTCCGCCAGGCCGGCCGCGGCCGCGGCCAGCGCCGCCAGAACGCCCAGCACCAGGGCGATGTCCGCCGCCTGGCCCATGCCCAGCACGTCGAAGACGATGACGAGGAAGAGGATCCCGATCGGCGCATCGGTCAGCAGGGCGTGGAGCGGGTGGCCCAGCCAGCCGCCGTTGAGCAGGTCCCGGAGGGGCGTGAGCCGGCTGAAGAACCCGTGCACGAGGCCGTGGACCGCATCGCCGAAGGGCGTCGCCCAGCGACCCTGGGCGTCCAGCAGGCGGGTCAGGACGCGACCGATCATCGACTCACCTCCCGCCCGAGTCTACGTCGCGCCGCGGCGCGCGGATGCCGCTCAGCCCAGCCAGGGGCCGAACAGGGAGTCCAGGCCCGGCACCTCGTGGCAGCGGCGGCAGCGCGCCTCGTAGCTCTCGGGCTTGCCGGTCGGGTCGTTGATGCCACCCACCACGATCGTGGGGGAGTCGGCGGGGGCGGGGCGGCCGTTGATCAGGCGCTGCGTGCGCGTGGCCACGCCCTTGCAGATCACGCAGATGGCGGTCAGCTTGTCGACCTCGTCGGCGATCACCAGCAGTCGGGGCATCGGCCCGAACGGCCAGCCGCGGAAGTCCCGATCGAGGCCCGTCAGGATGATTTCGCGGCCCTCGTCGGCCAGCCGCTCGACCACGTCGGCCAGGCCGTTGTCGAAGAACTCCGCCTCTTCGATCGCGACCAGGTCGGGGTCCGCCTCGGCCACGATGGCCTCGATCTGGGAGGAATCGGCCACGGCCCGGCTCGGGAAGGCCACCCCCGAGCGGGATTCGATGCGGTCGCTGCCGGTGCGGGTGTTGATGGCGTGGTTGAGCACGAGCACGCGCTTGCCGGCGATCTCGGCGCGACGCAGCAGGCGGATCATCTCCTCGGTCTTGCCCGAGGCCATGGGACCGCAGAGCAAATGGATCCAGCCGGTGCGGGCGGCGGTCACGGTCGCCTGGCCCCGTCCCCGACGCTCCGCAGCCCGGCGGCTGCCTCGCGATCGAGCAGCCAGGCCGCCGAGGGGCGGCGGGCCGCCTGGGCCGGCAGGCGCTGGAGGTCACGTGGCCCGTCGAGCACGTCGCGCAGCATGTCGCGCTTCGCCGCCCCGCTGGCCAGCACCAGGATGGACCGGGCGGCGATGACCATGGGGAGCGTCAAGGTGAGGCGCGGCAGGTGCGGCTCGACGTGGGTGGGGGCCGGCACAGCCATGGTGATCGGGGCGTCGTCTGCCAGGGCGAGGCTGCCGGGAAAGGCGGACAGGACGTGGGCGTCGGGCCCCACGCCGAGCAGCAGCAGGTCGAGGGCCGGGCCAGCCCCGCCGGCCGAAGGCAGCCAGTGCCGGAGGTCCGCCGCGTACGCCTCCGCCGCCTCGGCACCGCCGTCGCCGCGCGAGATGGCCAGCTCGACCGGCCAGGGATGAATGTTGGCCACGGGCAGCTCGAGCCCCGCCCGCAGGCCGGCCTCGACGTCGGTGCCCGCCGTGCCGTCGTGGGCCTCGCCGGAACGCGCCGCGGCCTCCAGCAGGATCGCCGCGGCGAGGCCGGCGTTGGAGGCGGGATGGTCGCGCGGTACGAGCCGCTCGTCGCCCCACCAGAGGTGGACCCGCGACCAGTCCACGGCGGC
>DATHCS010000419.1:0-12662 GCA_035319405.1 Candidatus Dormiibacterota bacterium
ATGGAGATGCCGAACCCGATGAGGGTCAACGCGTTGGGGGTCAGGCCCACGCGTGCCAGGTTGGCCGCATAGGGCTCGACGCGGTGACGGACGCGATCGCGCTGCTCCGTGGAGAGGAGCGAGCCCTGGCCCGTGCCGCCGCGATCCATCGGCCCTAGCCCGCCAGCCCCAGCCAGGTGCGCTCCCGCGCCGCAAAGGCCTGGAAGGCTTCGGGCCGCAGGCTGCAGACGGTCTCGCGGCCCGTGCGGCGGGTCTCCACGAGGCCCGCACTGCGCAGCCGGCCGACATGCCAGCTGACGAGGGGCTGGGACAGCCCGACATGCTCGGTCAGGACCGTCACCGTGGCCGGTCCCTGCGCTAGGCGTCGCAGGATGCGCAGGCGATTCGCGTCGGCGAGCGCCTTATGGAACGCGCGCAGCTCGCGCAGCTCGTCGGGGATACGCGTCGCGGCGGCGATCGTGGAGCGGATGCGGGCGGGGCTGGCCATGCCGGGCGGGGGCGTCCTCGAGGGAATTGATAAAGCGTCGTTGATGCTACTGACCTGGCTCCAGGCTGTCAAGGCGGCCGCGGGGTGCCGCGTACACTCCGCCGGTGACGCATCGCGCCGAGCTGCTCCTGCTGGCGGCGCTGGGACTGGGCGCCGCCATGGTGGGAGCCGAGCTGCTGGTGACGACGGTGGCCCTGCCCGCCATCGTCCAGGACCTGGCCGGATGGCAGGAGCTGCGACGCGCCTCCTGGATCGTCAACGGCTTCTTCGTTGCCAGCGTCGCGGTGATGCCGCTCGCCGGTCGAGCGGCGGACCGCTTCGGCCTCGTTCGTCCGCTCCTGGGGGCGCTGGCCGTCTTCGCCGCGGGCTCGCTGCTCGCGGGCGCCGCTCAATCGCTGGACTGGCTGATCGCCGCGCGCGTCGTGCAGGGCGCGGGCGGTGGGGCCATCGTGCCCCTCGCCACGTACGGTGCGAGCCACCTGTTCGGCGGGCACGCGCGGGCGCGGGCGCTCGGCGTGGTCGGCGGGCTGACCTTCCTGGGGATGGCGCTGGGACCGTTCCTGGGCGCCCTGATCCTGGGCGCGTTCGACCTCTCCGGCGCACTCAACGTGGCGGGCCTGAAGGGCTCCACGCTCTACGAGCTGACGGTGCCGGCCTGGCGCTGGGTCTTCTACCTCGCCGCGCCCGTGGCGGCGCTGGCCGCCCTCTACATCTGGGCGGCGGCGCCGGCCTGGCCCGAGCCCGAACGGACCCAGGCCGCCTTCGACGTGCGCGGCGCGATCGCCTTCACGACGGCCTTCGCGGCCGGCCTGCTGGCTCTCAGCTGGTTGGGCTGGCCCGAGGCACCCGGCGGGGTGCCCGGCAGCCTGGCCCTGGCCGCCGTGGCCGTTGGCAGCGCCGCCATCGGCGTGCTCCTGGAGCGCCGCACCGATGAGCCCTTCCTCGACCCGCGCATCTTCCGCTCGACCGTCTTCGTGGGGGCGCTGCTCGTCAGCGCGCTCACCGGGTACGCGCTCGCGACGGGCCTGGTCGGCGGCGCGGTGTTCGTGGACCGCGTGCGCTACGGGGGGCCGGACGAGCAGCGCCTGGTGCTCGGCGCGCTCGCTCTGGGGATGGCGGTGGGCGCCCTAGCGGCGGGCTTCCTGGTGCGCCGCCTCGGGGCACGCGCCGTGACCGTGGCCGGGCTGCTGCTGGGCGCGGGCGGTCTGGGCTCGTTGGGGCTGGCCAGCTCGGCGACGCCGGTCGAGGGCGTCGCGGCGCTGCTGGCGCTCTTCGGGCTCGGCTTTGGCCTGACCGTCACACCGCGATCGACCGCGGCCGTGGAGGCGCTCGGACAGCGGGCCTTCGGCATCGCCTCGGGCGCGGTGACCCAGGCGCGGTTCGTGGGCATGGCGGTCGGCGTGGCCATCCTGACCGCCTTCGGCTCGAACAAGATCGAGGCCCTCTCCGTCGTCCTGACGGATCAGGCGGCGCGCGACGCGGTCCTTCCACCGGCCCTGCAGGGTCGTCCCCTGGAGGATCCCTTCGTGGTCGACGCGCTGGAACGCTGGGCTGCCGGCGAAGCGGCATCGATCCTGGCCGGGATCTTCCTCGTCGCGGGCCTCGTCATGCTCGCGGCGCTGGGCCCAGCCTGGTTCCTCGGCGGGCGGCGAGGAGGCCGCGAGGCGCGTGCCGCGCCTGCAGGGGCCACCGGTCCCACCCCGGCCGCGGCGGGCGAGGCCACCCGGGACGACTCGACGCCCGAGGGCCTGCCGCTCCTGTGAGCCCACGGACGCTTCGTCGAGCGCGCATCATGCCGGGGTGACGGAACCGCGCGAGTCCGCCGGCGTACCGACGCTCCTGCGAGCCATGGCCTGGCAGGATGGCCAGCTGCGCTCGCTCGCCACGGTCGACGAGGTGCGAGCGGCCTATGCCTCGCCGGGCGCCACCGTATGGGTCGACGTCGAGGACACGGACGCGGCCACGCTCGGCGAGCTGGCTTCATGCTTCGGGCTGCACCCGCTCATCGTGGAGGACATTCTCGAGCGCAACCAGCGGTCCAAGATCGAGCGGACCGGCGATGTCCTGCACATCGTCGCCTTCGCGCTCGCCTACGACGGAGAGCTGGACCACACCGAGATCGACTTCGTGCTCGGCAGTCGCTTCCTGCTGACGGCGCACGATCGCACTTGGCGCCCCACAGAAATGACGCGCGTGCGGCGGGATGCCGCGACCTACCTGGCCGGCGGGGCGGACTTCATGCTCTGGGCGCTCGTGGATGAGCTGGTGGACAGCTACTTCCCCGTCTTCGATCGGGTAGGTGACGAGATCGAGCAGCTCCAGGACGATGTCATCGCCCGTCCCAGCCGATGGGTCGTGGAGCGCCTCTTCCAGACGCGTCGCGACCTGCTGACGATCCGTCACGCGATCACCCCCCAGCGGGAGATCTTCAACCAGCTGACCAACCGCGAGCAGCCGCTCATCGCGCCCGAGCGGCTGCTCTACTTCCGGGACGTCTACGACCACCTGATCCGTCTGACCGACGAGCTGGACAGCTACCGCGAGCTGGTGAGCACGACCCTCGACGCCTACCTCTCGACCATCAACAACAACCTGTCGGACATCATGAAGCGCCTCACGGGGGTGACGGTCGTGCTGGCGGGCATCGGCGCCGCGGCCGGCATCTTCGGCATGAGCGAGGCCGGCGCCGCCATCGCGGACACGGAGCTGACCGGCTTCTGGCTCATCACGGCCGGGATCGTGCTGGGTGCGGCCGCGGCGGCCTGGCTGCTCCACCGCATCGGCTGGATCTGATCGCCAACGCGAGGCGCCGCGCCTCAGCTGCAGACGCGCGGTCGGGCGGCGGGGTGCGCGTCCGCGTGCGAGGCCGGGGCGACGCTGAGCATCGTGGCCGCCACCTGCAGCTTGGGGATCGTGCCAGCCGGACCCTCGCTCGTCTGCAGCACGAGGCGCTGCTGGTCGGGATCGACCGAGCTGGCCAGGTCGAAGTCGGTCGAATGGCGCCTCACCGTGTCGATGACGTAGCTGTAGACCTTGTCGTCGTCGGTGTAGACGAGCACCGGCTGGCCCTTGAGGGCGTCGCCGTTGTTCACGGTCGAGGCGGTCAGCAGCGGCAGGAACATGCCCTGGCGTGCGTGCGCGTAGATGTACGTGGTCAGCCCGTCGACGCCGGGGAAGCTCATCTTGTACGCCGGCTCGACGAGGTACTGGGCCACGTCGCAGAGTGGGTATTTCGTCTGCGTGGGGACGATCGGCAGGTCAATGTGCAGGCCGGCGATGACGATACGCGTCGGCCGCGCGGCCCCGGGGCTGGGAGCCGGCCTCGTGGCCGTGGGCGAGGAGGAGCCGCCTTCCGGCGTCGCCGTCGGCGAGGCCAGCGCCCCGTCGGTGGGCGAGGCGCTCGGCGCGGCGCCACCGGCCGCCGGCACGGACAGCACCAGCAGGCCGGCGGTGAGCAGCACCACCCCGGCCGCGGTGATGAGGGCCGAGACGAGGCGCGCCACGAGAGAGGCAGCCGCGGTCATCGCCCGCGGATGCTAGCAGGGGCTCGCCGGGAGGGCTCCTGGCAGGTGTGCCCGGGCCGCGGGCCGTACACTGCCGCCCGATGAACCGCCTCTCCGCCGTGCTGGGCGTGCTGGCCGGCCTGGCCACCGGCCTGATCGCCCTCGCGGTGCTCGCATCGACGCTCGGGCCGGGCACGGTCGAGCCCATCCGCCCGACCGCCGGCCCGATGTCAAGCTCGACGGCGGCGCCCGGCTCACCGGTCGCGACCGGAGCGCCCACGGGGACCGGCCCCGCGTCGGCCGGCCCGAGCGGCAGCGGCGCCGCCGGCAGCGAGGCCCCCGGCGGCTCTGGCACGGCCGGCCTGCGCGTCGGGCAGCCGGCGCCCCCGCTCGTGGTGCCCCAGGTCGGGGGTGGCTCGATCGACCTGGCGTCCGTCCGCGGGAAGCCGGTCTGGGTAGCCTTCACGGCCAGCTGGTGCCCCAGCTGCCGTGACGAGCTGGCCATGATGGACAAGGCGGTGCTCCAGCTCGGGGACCGGCTGGCGATCGTGGCCGTCGATGTCAAGGAGGATCCCGACACGGTCGCCACCCTCGTCAACCAGACGGGTTTCATCGCCCCCATGGGCATCGACCAGCAGGGGACCGCCCAGGCGGCCTGGAACGCCTACGTGCTCCCGATGCACTTCTGGATCGATGGACAGGGGATCGTGCGCTCGGTGCTCTACGGCTCCGGCGGACCCGAGCAGTTCCAGGCCGGTATCGCCGCCGTGCTGCCAGGCGCGACGTTCAAGCCGTGACGCGTCGCGCGTCGCCACGGCCCGCCGACGCGTCGCTCGCCCTCCTGACAGCGCAGGCGGCCCTCGACCTCGCCGGCCAGGACGCGGCACGCCGGCCGTGGCTGATCGTCTCCGACTTCGACGGGACGCTCAGTCCCCTGGTCATGGATCCGTGGGGTGCCCGCATCATCCCGCAGGCCCGTCGCGCGCTGCGGCGTCTCGCCGGCCGCTCGGACACGACGGTGGCGCTGCTCTCGGGACGCACGGCCCTCGACCTGGCCGGCCGGGTCCGCGTCGGCGGCGCCCAATACCTGGGCAACCATGGCCTCGAGCAGGGCCGGCTCGCGCGAGGGGCGCGCGCCGAATCGATGCGGGTGCAGGGTGACCCCGCGTTCGACGGCTACGGCGAGGCGGCACTCCAGCTCGCGGATGGCGTGGCAGCCCGGGTCTCGGCCTCCTGGCTGGTCGTGGAGACGAAGCCGCCGGCGGTGGGCTTCCACTTCCGGGCGGCGCCCGACGTGCCGCGTGCCGCGCGCCGGGTGCGAGCCGCGGTCGAGGCGCTGGATCCGGGCGGGCGGTTCGAACGCTTTCCGGGCCGTCGCATGCTCGAGCTGCGTCCGCCAGGCGCGGCGACGAAGGGCCACGCGCTGGCCCACCTCATCGCCGAGACCCGTCCGGGCTTCGCCCTGGTGCTGGGTGACGACGCCAGCGACGCCGAGGCGTTCCAGGTCCTGCGCGAGGGCCGCCGGCGAGGCGTCCTGCGCGGTCTGGCGCTGGCCGTGCACGCCCGCGCCGACGTGCTGCCCGAGGTGGCCGGCTCCGCCGATGGCGTGCTCGCCTCGCCGCGCGAAGCGGCGCGCCTGCTCGATCGCCTCGCGGCGACGGCCTAGAGGATCGCCGCGGCCGCCGCCTGGGCCATCGGCAGGAGCAGCCCGGGGACCAGCCCGATGAGCACCGTGCCCACTGCCGCCACGACCAGCCCGAGGCGCATCGGCAGGCTGTTGGTGACCGGCTGCGCACCCGAGGGGACGTCCTGCATGTACATCACGACCCCCACGCGCAGGTAGTAGAAGGCGGCGATCGCCGCGTTGATCACGACGATCACGGCCAGCCAGGGCACGAGCCCTCCGGAGGCGAGGGCGGCGGCGATGACGTAGGCCTTGGCGAAGAAGCCGGCCGTGGGCGGGATGCCCGTGAGGGAGAGCAGGAAGAGCAGCATCAGCGCGCCCGCCAGCGGGGCCCGCCGCCCGAGCCCCGCGAAGGTGGCGATCTGGCTCGTGACCCCGGGCCTCCCCTGCAGCGCGGCCACGACGGCGAAGGCGCCGAGGTTCATGAAGGCGTAGGCCGCCGCATAGAAGAGCACCGAGGCGATGCCCTCCTTGGCCGCCTCAGAGCCGGGCGGCGCGCCGGCGAAGGCGGCCAGGCCCACCAGGATGTAGCCGGTGTGGGCGATCGAGCTGTAGGCCAGCATCCGCTTGATGTTGTCCTGCGTCAGCGCGACGAGGTTGCCCAGCGTCATGGTCAGCACGGCCAGCACCGCGACCACCGCCACCCAGTCCGCCTTGAGCGGGGCGAGCGCCTCCGCGAACAGGCGCAGGATGAGCGCGAAGGCGGCGATCTTGGGGCCAACCGAAAGGTAACCGGTGACCGGCGTCGGGGAGCCCTGGTACGCGTCCGGGGTCCAGTAGTGGAAGGGCACCGCCGCGATCTTGAAGGCCACCCCGGCCGTGAGGAGGGCGAGGCCCATCAGCAGGCCCGCCGCGATCGGCTGCTGGCCGGTGACCACCTGCTCGAGGCGGTGTGCCACCCCGGCCACGCTGGTCGTGCCGGTGTAGCCCCAGGTGAAGGCCAGGCCGAAGAGGAAGATGGCCGACGAGAACGAACCCAGCAGGAAGTACTTGATGGCGCCCTCGGTGGCCAGGCCGTCGCGCTTGGCATAAGCCGTGAGCATGTAGCCTGGCAGGACCAGCAGCTCGAGGCCCAGGAACAGCACCAGGAGGTCGGTCGCGCCGGCGATGAGCATCGCCCCGCTGATGGCGAAGAGGAGCGTCGCGGCGTACTCCGCGAGCGGATAGCCGCGCGGGCGCAGGTAGTCGGGCGTGAAGAGGATGGTCAGGAAGGCCACCACCAGGAAGAGCGTGTCGAGGAAGGTGGTCAGCGGATCGAGGCGGTAGGCGCCGCCGAACACTTCCTGGGTGGCGCCGTTCGCACCCGCCAGCCAGACCACGCCCATGCCGATCAGCAGCCCGACCCCGGCCAGGATGCCCACCAGGCGGTCGTCCCCGGGCCGAACCATGTCGACCACGACCAGGGCGATGGCGAGGCCGATGACGTACACCAGCGGCGTGAGGGCGGCGAGCTCGGCGCTGCTCACGGTAGCCCTCCCAGGGCCTGCCCCGCACTGTGCAGGCCCGCCAGCACCGCGTCGGTCGGTGCCTGGAGCACGCCCAGCAACAGGCCCGGCACGACCCCGAAGACGACCACCAGCGCCGCCAGCGGCGCCAGGGTCAGGATCTCCGTGTGGTCCATGTCCGTGAGGTGGTGGCCCAGACCCCGCAGGAAGTCGCTCAGGTCGCCGGTGAACATGCGCTGGAACAGCCACAGCAGGTACGCCGCGCCGATGGTCATCACGAGCACGGCCACTGCGGCGTACACCGGCGAGATGGCGAAGGTGCCCAGGAAGACCATGAACTCGCCCACGAAGCCCGACAGCCCCGGCAGCCCGATGCTCGCCAGCATGAAGAAGCCGAAGACGACGGCGTAGACCGGCAGCGTGCCCATCAGCCCGCCCATCTTGGCGATGGTCCGATCGTGGGTCCGCTCGTAGATCACGCCGACCAGCAGGAAGAGCGCGCCCGTGATGAGGCCGTGGTTGACCATCTGCAGCACCGCGCCCTGCAGGGCCTGCTGCTGGAACACGAAGATGCCCAGGGTCACGAAGCCCATGTGGCTGACCGACGAGTAGGCGATCAGCTTCTTGAGGTCAGGCTGGACCAGGGCCACGATGGCCCCGTAGACGATGGCGATCAGCGACAGCACGATGATGGGCACCGCGAGGTCGTGCGAGGCCTGCGGGAAGAGCGGCAGCGAGAACCGGATGAAGCCGTAGCCGCCCAGTTTCAGCAACACGCCCGCCAGGATCACCGACCCGGCCGTGGGCGCCTCGACGTGCGCGTCGGGCAGCCAGGTGTGGAAGGGGAACATGGGCACCTTGATGGCGAAGGCCAGGAAGAAGGCCAGGAAGGCCGCCAGCTGGACCCCCTCGGAGAAGCCGAAGCCCCGCAGCTGCTCGTAGTCGAAGGCGCCCGTCCAGTCGCCGCCGTGACCCGAGGCGAAGACGAAGGCGGTGCCCAGGATGGCCACCAGCATCAGGAGGGAGCCGATCAGCGTGTAGAGGACGAACTTGATCGTCGCGTAGATGCGGTTGGGGCCTCCCCAGATGCCGATGATGAGGTACATGGGCACCAGGACGACTTCCCAGAAGACGTAGAAGAGGAACGTGTCGAGGGCGAGGAAGACGCCCACCATGCCCACCTCGAGCACGAGGAAGGAGATCATGTACTCCTTCACGCGTTCCTTGATGGGCCCGAAGCTGGCCAGGATGCTGACGGCCGTCAGCAGCGTGGTGAGCAGCACCATCAGCAGGCTGATGCCGTCGACGCCGACCTTGTACTGGATGCCGAAGGCGGGGATCCAGGAGGCCGCCTCGACGAAGCGGAAGCCGCCGCGGTCGGGCGTGGCGTCGTTGAAGCCGGCCACCATCAGGAGCGTCCAGGCGAAGGTCAGCACGGCCGTCCCCAGGGCCAGCCAGCGCAGCAGGGCCACCCGATCACGCGGCACGAAGGCCAGCAGCAGCGCGCCGGCCAGCGGCGTGAAGATGACCAGCGAGAGGATCGGCAGGCCGCTCATACCCGCCCCCCGAAGAGCAGGTAGCCGCCGGCCACGATGAGCAGCCCGATGGCGATGCCCAGCGCGTAGTTCTGCACGCGCCCGGTCTGGATCAGGCGGATCTCGCGACCCGCGCCGGAGACGACCCGGCCCACCGTGTTGACGGTGCCGTCCACGATGCGCACGTCGAACCACCAGCAGGCCGCCGCCACGACGCCGCCGAAACGGACGAAGATGAGGTCGTTGAGCTCGTCGAACCACCACTTGTGGAAGGAGCCCCGATAGAGCGGCCGCAGGCGGTCGGTCCAGCGTGCGACCACCGCCGGCTCCGGCTCGATCTCGCGCCGGGTGAAGGGCCAATGGAACCCGAACAGGCGCATCGCCAGCACCAGGCCGCTGATCGCCGCGATGACGCTGACCACGATGAGCACCCCGTCCACGCCGAAGAAGGCGAAGGTGGGTTCGCCATGGCCCAGGTTCGCGTCGGCCTGCTCGAAGATGGGCCCCAGCCAGCTGTGGATGACGCTGGCCCCGAACGGCAGCCCGACGAGCAGGCCTAGGAAGGCCGAGGGGATGGCCAGCAGGATCAGGGGAACCGTCATGATCGGCGGGGATTCGTGGACCACGGGCTCGACCTTCGGATCCACGTGGCTCGGGCCGTAGAAGGTCTTGCCCATGAGCCGGAACATGTAGAACGCGGTGAGCACCGCGACCACGACGCCGACCAGCCAGATCCACGAGTAGCCGTCCTTCCAGGCCTCGTCGAGGATCTCGTCCTTGCTGAAGAAGCCGGCCAGCGGCGGGATGCCGGCGATGGCCAGCGCCCCCACCAGCATCGTCGCGTGGGTGATCGGCAGCTTGCGCCACAGCCCGCCCATGCGGTTCATGTCCTGCTCCTCGTGGACCGCGTGGATGACCGAGCCCGAGTCGAGGAAGAGCAGGCCCTTGAAGAAGCCGTGCGCCATCAGGTGGAAGATGGCGGCCACGTACGCGCCGACCCCGAGGGCGGCGAACATGTAGCCCAGCTGGCTCAGGGTGGAATAGGCCAGGACCCGCTTGATGTCGTTCTGCGTCAGGGCGATGCTCGCGGCCAGGATGGCCGTGAAGATGCCGATCGAGGCCACCACCAGCATCGCCGTGCTGCTGAGGCTGAAGATCGGGTTGGCCCGGGCCACGAAGTACACGCCGGCGTTGACCATCGTCGCCGCGTGGATGAGGGCGCTGACCGGGGTCGGGCCCTCCATCGCGTCGGGCAGCCACACGTGGAGCGGGAACTGGGCGCTCTTGCCGACCGCCCCACAGAAGAGCAGCAGCGCGATGCCGGTCAGCATCCAGGGCTGGATGGCGCCGCTCGCCAGCTGCGCCGGCAGGAGCTGGAAGACCTCCGGGAAGTTGAGCGTCCCGACCGTCGTCCAGACGGCCATGATGCCCAGCGCGAAGCCGAGGTCGCCGACGCGGTTGACGAGGAAGGCCTTCTTCGAGGCGAGCGCCGCGCTGCGGCGGCGGTACCAGAAGCCGATGAGCAGGTAGCTGCACAGGCCGACCAGTTCCCAGGCCGCGAAGAGGAGCAGGAAGTTGTCGGCCAGCACGAGCAGCAGCATGCTGAACATGAAGAGGTTGAGGTAGGCGAAGAACCGCCAGCGGCCGGGGTCGTGAGCCATGTAGCCGATCGAGTAGACGTGCACCAGCATGCCCACCGTGGTGACCACGATGAGCAGCACCGCGGTGAGGTTGTCGACGGCCAGGTTGAAGTCGATGTGGAGGGCGCCCGCGGGGATCCAGGTGTAGACCGTGAAGCGGAGGGCTTCCCCGTAGGCGCCGCTGAGGGCCTGGAAGACGACCACCATCGCCACCGCCCAGGTGAAGACGATGCCGGGCACGGCGAAGGCCCAGGCGAGCCGCCCCAGGCGTCGCCCCACGAGCGCCGTGACGGCGAAGCCGAGCAGTGGCACCACCAGGACGAGCAGGACCATCGCCTCGCTGCCTGGCGGCGCGACCGTGGCGCTGATGGGCACGACGCTGGCGAAGTGGAGATCGCCCACCCTGGCCTACTCCCGCATCTGGCTGTACTCGTCGACCAGGGGCGTGCGCCGGTTGCGGTAGATGGCGATGACGATGGCCAGGCCGACGGTGGCCTCGGCGGCCGCCACGGCCATCACCAGCAGCGCGATCACGGCCGCGCTGTCGCGCAGGGGCGGCAGGAACGCTCCGAACGCGACGATGGCGAGGTTCACCGCGTTGAGCATCAGCTCGATGCACATGAGCATGGCGATGGCGTTGCGCCGCGCCAGGAAGCCGAACATGCCCAGGCTGAAGAGCAGTCCGGAGAGCACGAGATAGGCGTCGAGGGTGTTGCTCATATGTCGCTGTCGCTCTCTCGCGCGTCGTCCTTCTTGGCCAGGAAGACGCCGCCGATGACCGCCGCCAGCAGCAGCACGCCCACGATCTCGAGCGGCAGCACGAAGTCATCGAAGAGGGCGCTGGCCACGTTGGCACTGGTCTGCGGTTGCGCTGATCCGTCGGCCAGCGGCCAGGCGGTGGCGCCGACCACGATGACCAGCAGGAGGCCCAACCCGAGCGCCGCCAGCGCGGCGGCCCAGGCCTGGTGGTGGAAGACCAGGCGTGCGGGGCCGGCCTTGGACTGCGTGAGCATGATGGCGAACAGGATCAGGACGCTGATGGCCCCGATGTAGACGAGCACCTGGGCGCCGGCCAGCAGGGGTGCCCCGAGCAGCGCGTAGAGCCCCGCCAGCATCAGGAAGCCGACCACCAGCCAGAGGCCGGAATGGATGATGTTGCGCCCCAGGACGACGAATAGCGCGCTGCCCAGCAGGCCGCCGGCCAGGACCAGGAACAGGAGGTCGTTCCAGGTCCAGCCGAGGAAGGGGATCGTCGCCGGAAGGGTCAGCACGGGCCGCCGCGCCTACCGGGGGTGTGCGTGGCCGTTGCCGCCGCCGGCGCCCCGTCCGTTGCCATCGGCGCCGCCATCAGCGCTCGGCCGGCCGACCCCGGCCGGCAGCATCGGCAGCAGCCGCGCCGGATCGAGCGGCCGGCCGGCTGCCTGCGCCCGTGCCAGCCAGTCGCGCTCGCGCTGCACGTAGCTCATCTCGGTGGGGTGCTCGATGGCGCTGATGGCGAGCAGGTCGATGAGCGGCTCCTCGCGCGAGTCGTGCGCCAGCTCCCAGTCCGGGCCGCAGCGGAGGGCGTCGTAGGGGCAGGCGTCGACGCAGATGCCGCAGAGGATGCAGCGGCTCTCGTCAACGTCGTAGCGCTCCAGCACGCGCGGCTTCGGCATCAGGGCACCGGTGGGGCATGTCTCGGCACAGCGTCCGCAGCTGACGCAGGGTGTGGTGTTGAGGCTCATGTCGAGCGGGGTGGTGACGAGCGTGTCGAAGCCCGTCCGCATGAAGTCGTAGCAGGCCGCGCCGACGACCTCCTTGCAGACGTTGGCGCAGCGGCCGCAGTCGATGCAGCGAGATGGCTCACGGAGGATGAAGGCGTGGCTGTCGTCGCGGATGTAGTCGTGGTTGTGGCCCGTGAATCGGTTCTCGCTGACGGAGCGGAAGGAGAGGCCCGTGCGAGCTGGCTCGAGCGTCCTGAGGGTCGTGCCGTACTCGATGCCCTGGCGCCGGAGGTCGCAGTAGCCGATGGCCTCGCAGGTGCACTGCAGGCAGCGCTTGGACTCGGCCATCGCATCCTGCTGGCTGTAGGGGATCTCGTACTCGACGTAGCTCTGGTTGCGCACCTCGGGCGCCATCGAGCGCAGCCGGTAGCGGGGCTCCTTGACCTCGTCGGTGTAGGGCACGATGGAGAGGAACTCGGGCTGCGGCTCGGCCAGCGTCTGGCGCGTCTTGATCTCGTCGAGATCGAGGCCCTTCAGGTACGCGTCGATGGCGTACGCCGAGCGGCGCCCTTCGGCCGTGGCCTGGACGACGGTCGCCGCACCAATCCGGACGTCGCCGGTCCCGAAGACGCCCGGCCGGCCCGTCTCGAACGTGACCGCGTCGG
>DATHCS010000420.1:0-4558 GCA_035319405.1 Candidatus Dormiibacterota bacterium
CCGGTCGGGGCTGGTCTACGGGTCGCTCACGATCGGCATGGCCATCTCGGGGGTGCTGGCGGAGCTGCTCCCGGCAGGGCTGGTTTTGTCGGCCTTCGGGGTGCTGACGGTCGGTTGCGGCGCCGCCGCGCTCGTGCTGCCGGCCATCCGCGACTCCTGAGCGCTGCGAGCCCAGCGCCGGGCCGCCATACTCTGCGGGTCGTGCCCCTTGGATTCGGCTTCCTCGTCGCCGCCCTGCTCATCGCGAGCGCCCTCTTCCTGCTCGGCTTGATCGCGGCCGTCGTGGCACGCCTGGATGTCGCGCGGTCGCGCCTCGCCGCGGTCGCGCAGGCACTGGAATCGGATCGACCGAAGCTGCAGGCTCAGCTCGAACGCCTCCGCGACGAGCTTCCGCCGGCCAGGATCGCTACGGAGACCGCCGACGAATGACCGATCCCGGGACGCGTGGCCAGCGCTCCGAGCCGTCCGAGGAGCCCGCCGATACCGAGCCCTCGGAGGAGGCGGCTGAGGGTCAGGCCTTGGAAGAGGCCGGTCTCGAGGAGCCGTCGACGGAGGACTTCGCCGATCTCGAGGCCGAGGATGAGGCCGAGCTCGAGGAGGCCGCGCTCGAAGAGACAGCCGCGGCCGTGGCCGCCGAGGCGGCGGCGAAGACCGGCAAAGCCGCCGCGGCGCCTGCCGGAGCGGCGGCCCGCGGGGCCGCCGAGACCCTCCCCTGGGTCGATGACCGCGTATCCAAGGTGTGGGTCGTGGGGATCGTGGTGGTCTTCGTCGCCATCTTCGCCTACGGCGTCTTCTTCGGCGTCGGCGGGGTCTTCACGCCGCTCCCCACGCCGTCGCCGACACCGACCGTGACGGAGTCGCCCAGCGAGAGCCCCTCGGGCAGCCCGAGCGAGAGCCCCTCGGGCAGCCCGAGCGTGAGCCCGACTGCGGGCCCCTCTGGATCCGCGAGCGCGGTTCCCTCCGGATCCCAGAGCGCCGTGCCGTCGAGCAGCCCGAACGGTTCCGCGAGCCCCAGCGCCAGCCCCGGTGGATCCACGGCGACGCCGACGGCCGCACCGACCCAGAGTCCCTAGGAAGGGATCCAGCGTGCCGCGGGCGACGAGTCCCGACCGGTACGCCGCAGCACGAGCCCAGATGCTCGCGCAGCAGTTGCAGGCGCGCGGCGTGCATGACACCGCGGTCCTGGCTGCGATGGGCGGCCTGCCCCGCGAGCGATTCGTGCCGCCTGGATGGGAAGCGCACGCCTACGACGATCGAGCCCTCGAGATCGGCCACGGCCAGACCATCTCGCAGCCGTACATGGTGGCGCGCATGAGCGAAGAGCTCGGCCTCGTGGCCTGGGCGGACGGGCACCCCGGCACGGTGCCGCGGGTGCTCGACATCGGCGGCGGGTCGGGCTACCAAGCAGCGGTACTGGCGCGCATGGGCGCCAGGGTGCTGAGTGTCGAGCGAGACCCAGAGCTGGCCACCGCCGCGGCGCGTCGGCTGGCGTCACTGGGCATCGGTGGGGTGGAGGTCGTCATCGGTGACGGCAGCGGCGGCTGGTCTGAGGGCGCACCCTACGCCGGCATCGTCGTCGGGGCGGCCGCCCCGCGGGTTCCGCCCCCGCTCGTCGAGCAGCTCGAGGACGGCGGCCGGTTGGTGATCCCGGTCGGTAGCCGCTACGGCCAGCAGCTGCTCGTGGTCGAGCGCCACGGTGAAACGACATCCGAACGCGCGCTCGAACCCTGCGTCTTCGTCCCGCTGCTGGGGGCGTACGGCTTCGCGCTCGATTGAGCGGCGCGCGTAACCCGATGCGAGCACCCGTCGTGGGGGTGCCACGCCCGATGCTATCCTCGCGGCCGTGACGCACGTCTTCATCTCGCCTCATCCCGACGACGCGGCGCTGTCGTGCGGGGGCCTCATCGCCGGCCTGCGTGAGCTCGGCCAAGCGGTGACGATCGTCTCGGTCTTCTCCGGCGGACCGCGCGACGGCGAGCCACTGTCCGACTACCAGCGCGCTGCCCTCGGCTTCGGCAACAAGGCCGTCTGGCCCAACACAGAGGCCTTCCGGCGCGACAACATCCCCGCCGACTGGTCGCTCGGCGCTGACGAGGCACCCTGGGCCGCCGACCCGGATCGCGTGGGCATCACGCAGGACCGGGCCAACACCCAGGCTCGCCAGTTCTGGCAGCGGGCGGCCTGGACGCGCACGGCCAACGTGACCAACGTCGAGACGCTCGAGCGCCCCCTGGCCGACTCGATCGGGGGCCAGGGCTCGGACGAGCCCCTGGACCTCGCGGCGGCCGACGCGATGGCCGTGAGACGGATCGAGGATGAGCGATATGCCTGGTGGATCGAGGCTTCGCTGATCTCGCTGGAGCTGCCGGACGCCGTCTTCCGCGGCTACTCGGGCGACGACGAGCTGCTGGGCGAGGTGCGGGCCGACGATCCGGCGCCGTACGAGATCCTCCGTCGCGAGATCCTCCGGCTCGAGCCGCAGCAGGTCTATTTCCCCCTCGCCGTCGGCGGCCACGTCGACCATCAGCTCTGCCGCGAAGTGGGGCTCGCCCTGGTCGAGGAGGAGCCCCGCTGGGTCATGCCCAGTCCCGACATGGTCGGCCGCGTGAGCTTTTACGAAGACTTTCCCTACGCCCTCTGGCATGACTTCCGTTCGCCCGCCGATCTGCCCGCCGGGAGCCTCGAGCTGCCGCCAGGGGTCGACCTCAGCGCTCGCTACTCGGCCATCGACGACCATCTGGAGCGCAAGGCGGCGGGCATGCGTCTCTACGCGAGCCAGGTGCCCCACCTCTTCGAGAGCGACCAGGGCATGCTCGACGGACTCGCCAGCTACCATGCCAGGGTGGCCACGGAGGGCGGCCTGCCCGGCTTCGCGGAGCGCTACTGGACGCCGACACGACCCTGACCACCTGGCGCAGCGCCCTGACGGCGCCGCGCCTTCGCGCCGTACGGGTCGGACTGACGATCGCCGGCCTGATCTTCGCGGGCGTCTACCTGATCATCCTGCTTGGCGGACAGGGCTTCCGCGACGCACACGCATATTGGGCGGCCCATCCCCCCGATCTCTACGCAGGCGCGGTGGTGGGTGGGCAGGATGCCTTCCTCTACTCCCCGGCGTTCGCCCAGCTCATCGCGCCGCTCACCGCGCTGCCCTGGCCGGCCTTCATCACGATCTGGACCGCCCTGGCCCTGGTGGGCCTGCTGTGGCTGGTCCGTCCGCTGAGCTGGGCCTGGCGCCTGCCCTTCCTGCTGCTGGCCACCCCGGAGCTCGTCTCGGGCAACATCCACGTCTTCCTCGCGGTGGCGATCGCCATCGGCTTCCGCTACCCGGCCAGCTGGGCCTTCGTGCTGCTGACGAAGGTGACCCCGGCGGTCGGCCTCGTCTGGTTTGCCATCCGTCGCGAATGGAGCGCCCTCGCGGTGGCACTTGGGTGGACGGCCGCGATCGCGGCGATCTCGTTCGCGCTCGCGCCCGACCTCTGGCGCGCCTGGCTCGACGTGCTTGCCGCGAACGCCGGCACGGGCGGCGTGAGCGAGCTGGCCATCCCGCTGTGGCTGCGCCTGCCGGTGGCCCTCGTCGTCGTGATCTGGGGCGCGCTCACCGACCGTCGCTGGACGGTCCCGGTGGCAGCCACCCTGGCCGTGCCGGCCTTCTACCTCCACACGCTGACGATGTTGCTGGCGATCATCCCCATCGAGCTCGACCCATGGACGCGAGCCGGCAGGCCGGACCACCCCCTCGAAGCCGCCGCCGTGGCGGGATGACAGTACGAACGGGTGACTTGCCCGCACGGGCGGAACCGCCGTCACTATGAGCGTGTCCATCGCCGGCCGTGCACCACTTCGAGCCTGGTCAGGCCCGGCCTCCACGGCCTGGCCGTCGCCCGGCGTGGCCACCATCGCCGTGGCGGTCTACGGGCTCCTGGCGACCGTGGTGGCTGGGATCGGCCTCGATCACGGACGGGCGCTCGGCCTGGTCGCCGTCGCCATGTTTCCCCTGGCTGCGCTCGTGCGGCAGCGCCCCCTGCCGCTGGCGCTCACGCTGATCGCTGGGGGCACGCTGCTGCGGCTCACCTTCTGGGGCCTGCTCGGGGCGGACCAGATCGCGGTCAGCCAGGCGGCGCTCGGCGCCGCGCTCGGCGGAGGCGACCCGTACGGGGTCGGCTACGCTGTGTCGACACCGCCGGGAGCGCCCTTCCCGTACGGCCCCCTGGCGCTGGTCGCCTACGCCCCGGGTGTCTGGGTCGAGCTGGCGGCCGGGGTGGCCACCATGGCGCTCATGGCTTGGCTGCGCTCCTGGCTTGCGCTCGGCATCTACGCGGCTGCCCCGCTCATCGCGACGATGACCATGTCCGGCACCAATGACGTGCTGCCGGGCCTGCTCATCGCGGCCGGCCTGCTCGCGCTCCGCGGTCGTCCGGTGCTGGGGGCGTTGCTGCTGGCGATCGCCGCCGCCATCAAGCCATACGCTGCAGCGTGGTTCCCGGGCGCCGTCGCCTTGGGCGGTTGGCCGGCACTGGTGACGCTCGCCGGCGTCAGCGCGGTGTGCTGGGCGCCG